>CANGMZ010000058.1 GCA_947454715.1 Chitinophagaceae bacterium | reverse complement strand
TGACAAAGAATATTTTGTATCGGGAAATAGTAAAGGAGGCTATTGATATTTACAACAGCAAATGGCCTCATTACTCCAATGATATTCACACCTGTACAGATGCACAACCAATGTGGTATACAAATGAGAGTTTATAAACGAAAAAACAGTAACAAGAATGAACCTGTTACTGTTTAATTATTCTAATTTTATCCTTTAATAATCTGTATCTCTATTTCAGGACGGGGCAAAGTGTAATTATAATCTTGCACTTTGTATTCTCAGAACCTTTCTGTTTTTCTTCTGTACCCTCATTTTTTCCGGCACAAGTTTCAATATCTCATCCATCATTGATTGCAATATTGAGAAATGAACAAAATGATCATTGGTAACTAAACTGATTTCACGAACCGGTTCCGGATCAACAAAATAGCGAACGTTTTCTATTCTGTCTTCATCAAACTCCGTTGTTGCCAACTCAGGAAGAATGGTCATACCACCATTTTTATCTACCATCCTCCGCAGAGTTTCCACATTACTGCTCTCATAACGGAATGGGCGCTTTGACTGTAAACGCTGAACCTGATCGCTACACAAATCAATGATTTGATTGCGCATACAATGTCCCTCGTTCAACATCCAAATACGTTCTAACTCCACGTCAGTAGGCTCTATCATGCGCTTTTTGAGCAACTTGTCGTCGTTGCGGAAGTAGGCTACGAAGGGCTCATAAAACAAAGGATATTCTTTGATATCTTTTTGCTCCAGTGGTGTGCTCAACAAACCTGCATCAATCTCATTATTGCGCAAGGCGGTAATGATACGATTAGTTTCCATCTCCGTAACATCGAGTCTGATATCCGGGAAATTGACGGAATAATGTTCCAGCAAAGTTGGAAGAATGCTCGGCGCGATAGTTGGTATCACTGCCAGTTTGAATGTACCGGATATAACATTTTGTTGTTGTTGAATCAACTCGTGTATGCGCTCGAATTCTTCGAGTGTTTTACGAATCTGATCTACAATAACTTTACCCATAGCAGTAATCTCTATAGGATGTTTGCTACGATCAAATATTTTCACACCCAACTCTTCTTCCAATTTTTGGATTTGAAGACTCAATGTTGGTTGTGTTACGAATGATTTTTCAGCTGCAGATACAAAACTCTTGTAGGTGGCTAAAGCAATTGCGTACTCAAGTTGTATAATAGTCATAGACAAATGGTGAATTACAATACAAACATACAATTATAGTTTCAAATACCCTGTTTAATTTTTATTCAAAAAATATAAACAAAAATAAAAAACGCTGAAACACAGGCCAGTACAGACTATAAGTTTTAATTCTTTTTAATTACAGGTAAATCTTTACGTGGAATTTTAGCATCTCTCATAGCAGTATTGTATACAAACGATGCAACAACAATAGATGCCTGCATCAAATCATTACCATTTATCCTATCGTAGGAGTCCATATTGGTGTGGTGCGTGCGTGTACCGTATTCCAAAGGATCCTGAATAAACTGAAAACCGGGTATGCCAACCTCATCAAATGAAATATGATCTGTTGAACCCGTTGTGCGTATCGTTGCAGTGGTCATACCTAAATCTTTAAACGGCTCCATCCATGCTTCAAATATTTCTCTGGTGTCATCATTGCCTTGTAGGTAAATGCCTCTTATTTTACCTGCTCCATTATCGAGATTGTAATAAGCTGATACTTTTTTATGCTCCGGCTTTAAAGCCATTGTCAACCTGTCGGCAAAATGATTTTTAACATAAGCTCTTGACCCCAATAAGCCCTGCTCTTCCCCACTCCATAACACAATACGGATAGTGCGTCGTGGTTTAGCATCAATAGCTTTCAGAATTCTTACCGCCTCCATCATTACAGCAACACCGGCACCATTATCTGTAGTTCCGGTAGCAGCATGCCAACTATCCATGTGTGCACCCAATATTACCAATTCATCTTTCAAAGCCGGATCTGTTCCCGGGATTTCGGCTACTACATTGTTTTCTACACTATCTTTCATCAGGAAGGAAGTACGAGAATCCATTTCCAGTTTTACTTCTTTATTGATCTCTACTAATCTAACCAATCTGCCAAGATGCTCACTACCCAATTCCATTTCGGGCAAAACCGGCTTAGCATCCCATGCACGAGAAGCTCCATTAGACGTAAATAAAGTACCCATAGTGCCTCTGCCTCCACTGAGCACAGCTATTGCACCTTCTTGATAAAGGAATGAATCTATCGCCTTCCTCAAGCTAGCACCGGGTCTACCAACAGGAGCAGGAGTTTTAGGTTTCTGACTCAGGTTTGTTGCACCTTCATCATTATGCCAGTCAATCATCTTTGCCAATTCCTCATCGCTATATCGCTTAGCATCAGCCGTAAAATTGAGTTTCACCTCTGTACTCATTCCGGCGAGGACTACAATTTTGTTCTTTAACTGACCGGCATATTTAGCCATATCCTGCACACTATCAATCTTTACTAAAACAGCACTGCCATTTACTAATCCATTTGTTCCCGGAGTCCATGCTTTAGGGCAGGCAATCAATGGCTGATAATATGGAACAGTCATTGCCAAATAAGATTTATTGATTTCCCATCCCTTACCAAAACCGCCCCAAGGTTCTATTGCTACATTACTCAATCCCCATTCTGTACATTTGTTTTTCGCCCATAACTCAGCATTTTTCATGCCTGTAGAACCTGTAAGTCTAGGGCCATTTACATCAGTCAATTCAAACAACGTATTCAAAATCTTCGAGTTATTGAATTCTTCAGTCTTTATGCGCATTATTGTGTGCATATCTACCTTTTCAGAATGATCACCTTTGAATGATAGTATAGCAGCAGTAAGCGCTAACAACAAAACAGAACCTGTGTATTTCATGAATATTATTTGTTTGGACAAAATAGTAAAAAGGGAGGAATAATTATATAGCTACAGTAAGCTAGAATAGAAGAACAATATTTTGATTCGAATATTCAAATTATTACCAAACTCAATTAAAGTATCATCTTTATGCGCTGCAATCTTCATATACTAAGTTTATAAAATACCGCATCAGTCATTTACGCTTTTTCTGTAAACCAAAATCGCCGCAAATTTGCGGCGATTTTGGTTTATTACTTAATCTGTTCTTTTAGGTGTAACAGCATATCTGCTGTCATGCTATCGAGATCAAAATTATTTTTCCAACCCCAATCTGCACGAGCAACAGAATCATCAATGCTTTTTGGCCATCCATCTGCAATTGCCTGGCGGAAATCCGGTTTATAATCTATTGTAAAGTCAGGTATATGTTTCTTTATTGCCTCAGCTATTTCTTTTGGTGAAAAACTCATCGCTGAAAGATTGTAAGACATTCTTGTTTTCATCATTTCAACCGGAGCCTCCATTAACTCTATGGTGCCGCGTATTGCATCATCCATATACATCATAGGCAGGTAGGTGTCTTCTGAAAGAAAGCTGGTATATTTCTTATGCTTTAATGCTTCATGGTATATCTCTACAGCATAATCTGTTGTACCACCACCTGGCTGAGATTTCCAACTTATCAATCCCGGATAGCGGATACTGCGCACATCGAGTCCCCAACGTTGATTGTAATATTGACACCATAATTCACCGGTATACTTGCTGATACCATAAACAGTACGTGGTTCTACAATCGTTTGCTGAGGTGTATTTTGAGTCGGTGTTGTTGGTCCGAACACGGCAATGGAACTTGGCCAGTAAATTTTAGTCAGTTTTTCCTGCACGCCTATTTCAAGGACTTGCAACAAACTGTTCATATTTATATCCCAGGCTTTCATCGGCATTTTTTCGCCAGTAGCAGAAAGCATGGCTGCCAGTAGATATATCTGTGTTATTCCTTCCTTCTTAACTAATTCAAAAATAGCCTTACTATCCATTGCATCAAGAATCACATAAGGTCCGGCATCTTTAAGTAGTGGGTGTGCTTCCCGCAAATCGCTTGCAATAACATTGTCAGTGCCATATACTTTACGCAAAGCCATTGCCAGCTCCACACCTATTTGTCCACCAGAACCTATGATGAGTACTTTTTCTTGCTTCATTCTTTGTATAGTAGTAAGTTGTAAGTAATTAGTTAAGCGTAATTTTCGTTTAAATGTAATAAGTCTGCACCAGAAAATATACATCAGGAGGCATAACTGCCGCAAATCTATTTTCTACTGCACAAAGTGACTGCTTACTCAACAATTACTTTGCCATATCGGCTTGTATGTTGGCAATGAAATCATCAAAAAGATAACGGCTATCAAAAGGACCCGGAGTCGACTCAGGATGATACTGCACAGAAAATGCAGGTCTGTGTTTCATACGGATACCCTCTATTGAACCGTCATTCAGGTTAATGTGTGTCACTTCTACTTTATCACTTGTTCTTACGGCTTCAGGGTCAACACCAAAACCATGGTTCTGAGTTGTAATCTCACTCTTTCCTGTAATCAGATTTTTCACCGGATGGTTAAGACCACGATGACCATGGTGCATTTTAAATGTTGGAATATCATTAGCACGCGCCAATAACTGATGACCAAGGCAAATACCAAAGAAAGGCTTGTTGGTTTCTAAAATATCCTTCACCGTCTTAACTGCATAATCCATAGACCCCGGATCCCCAGGACCATTGGAAATGAAGTAACCATGAGGTTCAAAGTTCTTTAAGTCTTCAATTCCGGTTTTCGCAGGGAATACTTTTATATAAGCACCACGATCGACCATGCACTGCAGAATGTGTTTTTTCACACCGAAATCCATAACTGCAATTCTTATTGCAGCGTCAGGAGAACCGGCAGTATAGGCTTCTTTAGTAGAAATATGAGAAGACAATTCAAGACCATCCATATCAGGAATTGCATCTAAAGCACCCTGTAAAGATGCAGCGTCTGAAAATTCAGTACTGATGATACAGTTCATTGCACCCTGATCGCGAATATGCTGCACTAATGCACGCGTATCCACGTCATGTATCGCTACTATATTATTATTGATAAGATAATGTTCCAGATTGTCGCTTGCTGTCATGCGCGAATACCTGTCTGAAATATTTTTGCAGATAAGACCACTGATTTTTACAGAATCACTCTCCACATCTTCATTCTTCACACCGTAATTACCCACATAGGCATTATTCATGATCAGGACCTGCCCTGTGTATGAAGGATCTGTAAAAACCTCCTGATAACCGGTCATGCCGGTATTAAAGCAAATTTCACCACCAACAGTGCCTTTTGCACCAAAAGATATCCCTTTAAATATAGTTCCGTCTTTAAGCAGCAACCAGGCCGGTGTATTAGTCTTTGTAGAAGTCATGTAAAAAAACAAATTCAGCAAATGTAATAAAATTGCTGCATCGCTCAATGGTTTATTCTCAATTTTCGACCATTGTGCAGAAATAATTCGACTCAAATACAAAGATCAGCGACTTATATATTTTCATTAACTAAGATCGATTGCGAATAGCCGACCAATACCCTTCATTTTACTCACAACTATGTTACATTTGTACTTTAAAGGGTAATAGATGAAACTATTTACGAATAAAGATATTGAGAATTACTACGACCAGACAGAAGTGCATTACCGAATGCACTGGAAACTGGATGAAGGTATGGGCCTCCACTATGGTATTTGGGACGAAAACACCAAGAACCTGGCAGAAGCCGTTTTGAATTCTAATTATCTGCTCATGAATATGGGTGGCATCCAATCATCTGACACTGTCCTCGATGCCGGTTGTGGTATCGGTGGTTCCAGTGTATACCTCGCCAGCCACTTAGGTTGTCAGGTACGCGGTATCACGCTCAGCGAAAAACAGGTTAAAACGGCTACAGCTCTCGCACTGAAAAAAGGTGTAGGTGATAAGGTTTCTTTTTCCCAACAAGACTATACAAAGACAAATTTCCCGGATAATACCTTCGATTTTGCATGGTGTATTGAAAGCATGCAAACAGCAACCGATAAAGATGCTTTTTTCAAAGAAATGAAACGCATTATTAAACCGGGTGGCAAAATATTATTTGCAGACATATTCAAACCTCAGCCATATAACATTGTTGGGGAAAAAGATATGCTCACAATGCTCAACGGATGGGCAATGTCTGACATTCTCTCCATTTCTGAGCTTCACGAAACCACTGCGCGTAACGCATTTGAAGTAAGTAAAATAAGAGACGTAAGTAAGGAAGTGCTCAAATCAGTGAACAGAATGTACTTAGCAAGCCTGGTGGGCGCGATAGGCACTAAGGCATATAATATGATATATAATGCCAGTCATTTTTCTAAAATACATTACAAAACAGGACTTGCACAAAAGAAAGCATACCACAAACACCAATGGGGATACTACCTTATCATGTGTGAAAACAAAAAATAATACAAAATAACATTCATAGCAGCGATGAGGAAAATAACCGATTCAACTGCCATGTTTGACTTTTTACTTTTGAATTACTATCTTGCAACAAATACTACCGCATAAATGAAACTTCGCTCTACAATACTATTGGCAATAGCATTTATAACCATGATCTCTTACAGCTCATGCGTAAAAAAGTATATCTGTCATTGCAACATTAAGTACAGCGGTTACCCTGGTCTGCCAGATAGCACAACCAAGGAGTTTGACGTTACAGATACCAAATCTTCAGCAAAGACAACTTGCGAAAAAGAATCAGGTACTTATGTCAACAATACAGTTACTACTGTGGAGAACTGCTATCTTTATTAAGATATCTTTATAATACCGTACAGTCTTAATGCGCTACTTTTGAGCGTTATTTACTTTTATGGATATTCTTGATGTTCCGGCAACTGAGCCACAAAAACGATTTACACCCAAACGTATAATAGGGCTTACCCTTCTTATATTATTGGCAAGCGTTTTTTTCTTTTCTGGCTACAGTAAGTTGCATAGCAATAATGCTTTTGATAATTTCCAATGGACATTTATTGACCTCGGCTTTAACAGCCAACTTGTAGCCGGCATTTTAGCTCGCCTCATGATAGGACTGGAATTTGTGTTAGGGCTATTCCTGATACTGCATATTTTTCTTCAAAAATTTACCTACAAGGCCGTTATTGGCACACTCGTATTTTTTATTGTTTACCTCATATTTGTCATTATAAAACATGGCAACGCAGGTGATTGTGGCTGTTTTGGCGACAAACTATCTATGTCACCACTAAATGCCATTATAAAAAACGTAGTGATGATAGCCGTCACAATACTACTCATGCGTATTTACCCGGCAAAGCCTTACAAATTCCAAGACATTTTCATTCCACCTATAACGATGTTAGGACTTTGCATTCCATTCATTGTCAATGTAATAGACATGAGTAATGCGCCCACACCCTACAAGAAAGAATTAGACATTACACCATTATATAAGTTCACACCTGCCCCATCAGTTGATTTGCTTCATGGCAAACATATCATAGTTTATGTCAGCTACTATTGCCCGCACTGTAAAAAAGCAGCCTACTTGTTACAAATCATTCATAGAAAACACCCTGACTACCCCATCTATATGATTATGGCAGGTGCTCCGGAACAGGAAAAGCAGTTTTTTGATGAATCTCATGCCATAGATATTCCCCATTTCTACTACCCTCATTATGAGGAATTTACCAAGATGGCAGGAGCAGGCACTCCGGCTATATATTGGATCAACAATGGGAAAGCGGAATTTGAAAGTAACTATTATCAGCTCGATCCAAAATATATGGAGCAGTGGTTACACAATGGGAAATGATTGTTTTATCAACTTTTCCATACCTTCTGTTCATCATCTTTCAGACTTATCAATTAACTTTGCAACATGGCGAATAAGATCATTGTTGCAATAGATGGTTTTTCTTCATGTGGTAAGAGCACAATAGCTAAACAATTGGCTGTAAGACTGGGCTACAACTACATTGACAGCGGAGCTATGTATCGCGCAATTACATTATACTTTCTGAGAAATGGTGTTAACTATAACGACCACGATCAGGTAGTAGCAGCACTTGCAGATATACATATATCTTTTGTATTCAATGAACAAGCCAAAGCATCAGACATCTATCTCAATGATGAAGATGTATCGCTGCCTATAAGAGATATGCTTGTAGCCGACAAGGTAAGTCAGGTTGCAGCAATAAAGGAAGTCAGAACTTTTGCGGTAGCACAGCAACAACGCTTGGGTAATAAAAAAGGTATCGTAATGGATGGCAGAGACATAGGCTCTGTGGTATTCCCTGATGCTGAATTGAAAATATTTATGATAGCTGACCCGGCTGTAAGGGTAATGCGTCGTTTCAAAGAAATGTATGCCACCAATCCGCATATCACTATTGATGAGGTGAGACACAATCTGGAGTTGCGTGATTATATTGACAGCACTCGCGAAGAAAGCCCCCTCAAACAAGCTGAAGATGCAATACTACTCGACAATAGTTCTATGAGCCGTGAAGAACAGTTGGAAAAAGTGATTGGCTGGGTGAAAGAAAGATCTATGGCTAATGCACAAATATAAGATAGTGCCCAACCGAGCACTATCTCATAAACACACTTTCCTATAAAGATTTCAACCAGGTAATAACCTCATCACGGGTTTTACCTAGTTTTTTCTGCATACGACCCAGCAATTCATCGTCTTTACCATCTTCATACTCTAGCTCATTGTCGGTAAACTCAGCGTGTGCTTGTTTTACCTTTCCCTTAAGTTCGTTCCAATGTCCTTTTAATTCCAGCTTATCCATGATTATTGTTTTAAAGAGTTATACCCTATTGTTATAAAAGCTGTGCCAACCATTGCATTTTGTCAAGTAGCGGGCTTCTAAAAACGCTATTAGCAATAGTATTAAGTATAATTTCATAATTTTACCCTTCTATATGTCAACAAACAAATTCTTAAGAGCTTCATTAATAATAATTGGTATCGTTATAGGTGTTATTCTTATAGTAGGCGCCACGCAACCAAAATCTATAAGTGTTACCCGCTCTGTAGTGATAAATGCACCCAAAAGTGTAGTATTCGAACAGATGGTGCGATTTAAAAACTGGCCAAACTGGAGCCCATGGAGTCGACTGGATACCAGCATGAAAAACACATTTGAGGGTAATGATGGAACTACAGGCAGTGTATATAGCTGGGTAGGCGACGACAGAAAAACCGGGACTGTTAAAATCACCAACACAGGTGTAAACGGAACTGAATTACAATTCTCTTTTAAACTGATTAAGCCTGAAGCACCTGCGTCTTCAGGCATATTGAAAGCTGAAGATAGTGCAGGCATGACCAAGGCAACAATGACATTCACCAATCATTTTGATTATCCCTGGAATGCTATGGTCATTCTTACTGACCTCAATAAAACTATAGGCCCTGATTTGGAAAAAGCCATGAAGAACCTGAAGGAAGTAGCAGAGAAAAAGTAAGTAATAGGACATATCATAATAGAAGTAGTTCTGCACTTCATTGTGCTACAGCAATAAATATATTTGCTTAGCAATCAATTTATACAGACACCCAATTAACGGTACAACATAAAGATCAATCAACTATTTTTGCAACATGCAGTCAACACTTAGCGAACAAGAAATAATACGCCGCGAGAAACTGGGAGAATTAAGGGCACTGGGCATTGACCCATATCCTGCTCCCCTGTTTGAGATTACACACACCGCAAACGAGATAAAATCAGGTTATTCAGAAGAAACCAAAGAACAATATAAAGAAATATCACTTGCCGGTAGAATCATGAGCAGGCGCGATATGGGCAAAGCAAATTTTGCCGTATTGCAGGATGCTTCAGGAACTATCCAGATATATATTAAGCGTGATGAAATTTGCCCGGGTGAAGACAAGACGCTTTTCGATACAGTTTGGAAAAAGCTACTTGACCTCGGTGATATCATTGGCATTAAAGGCTATGGTTTCATAACAAAAACAGGTGAAACATCTATTCACGTAGAATCTTTCACATTGCTGACTAAAGCATTACATCCACTACCTTCAGTTAAAGAAAAAGATGGTGAAGTGTTTAATGAAGTCACTGACCTGGAATTCAAATATCGGCAGCGTTATGCCGACCTTATTGTAAATCCTAATGTGAGAGATACATTTACACGTATCACCAAAATGAAAAATGCTATCCGTACGTTCCTGAACGAACGTGGCGGACTGGAAGTAGATACGCCTGTTTTGCAGAGTATTCCCGGTGGTGCATTGGCACGTCCTTTTATCACACACCACAATGCATTAGATATTCCATTGTACCTGCGTATTGCTAATGAGCTCTATCTGAAACGTCTTATTGTAGGTGGTTTCCCATGGGTATATGAATTCAGCCGCAACTTCCGTAACGAGGGTATGGATCGTACACACAATCCTGAATTTACTATTCTGGAGTTCTATGTAGCGTATAAAGATTACCTGTGGATGATGAACACCACAGAACAAATGCTGGAAGAAACAGCTATCGCAACTAATGGCAGTGCAATAACAAATGTGGATGGCGTTGAGATAAGTTTCAAAGCACCATACAAGCGCATCAGCATTTATGATGCTATTAAGGAGCATACAGGTCACGACATCAGCCAGATGGACGAGGCAGGAATACGTGAAGTGTGTAAGCAATTGCACATAGAAGTAGATGCTACTATGGGTAAGGGTAAGCTTATAGATGAGATATTCGGCGGCAAGTGTGAGAAACACTATGTGCAGCCTACATTCATCATTGACTACCCTGTAGAAATGAGCCCACTTACCAAGAAACATCGTGAAAAAGAAGGTTTGGTGGAGCGTTTCGAGTTGATTATCAATGGTAAAGAAATAGCAAACGCATATAGTGAGTTGAACGACCCTATAGAGCAACGTGAACGTTTTGAAGACCAGTTGAAGAATATGGAGCGTGGTGATGATGAAGCAATGTTCATCGACAACGATTTCTTACGAGCATTGGAATATGGTATGCCGCCTACAGCGGGTATTGGAATTGGTATTGAGCGTTTGGCAATGTTGCTTACCGGTAATGTATCTATACAAGATGTATTGTTCTTCCCGCAAATGAGACCCGAAAACGTGTAAATTCAATTTCTCTGGAAAACGAATAAAAGCAAAGATCAGAAGTAGCAATGAAATCAATTGTATTCTTCATATTATTAGCAATAACTGTTCCGGTAAGCGCACAAACTTACCGGGACAGTATTGTTTACTACAGGCAACTGTATGTAAAAGAAATGCAGGAAGACAAACGCAGCCCCATAAAACCGGGCGACGTTAAGTACATGCACTTCTTTGAACCTGATCATAATTACTGTGTATGGGCAGATATTACACTTACTCCCGGCAGCAAACCATTCCTGATCAATACGCATAGCGGAAAACAAAAACCGTTTAAAGAGTATGGTGTCATCACATTCACCATTCATGATACCGTTCAAACTCTGCACGTATATCAAAGTGTAAACCTGCTTAACGATCAGGCTAACAAGGACGAACTATTCATTCCATTTACAGATTTTACCAATTACGAACTCACCTTTGCAGGAGGTCGTTATCTTGACGTATCTGTAAAAAACATTGTAAATAATAGAATATTGATTGATTTCAATAAATGCTACAATCCATATTGTGCATTTGCTGAAGGGTACTCCTGCCCTATTCCACCTCAGGAAAACGCACTACACATTGCTGTGTTGGCAGGTGAAAAAATGTTCAGTAAGAATCTGGGGTATTAGTGTTTGCCCCATTATGAATTAATCAACTTACTTATTGAATTCAGTCATTGCTTTACCAATACCCTGAGTAGCCCAACATTCAATAATATCCATACTTTTCAGCAGATTGTCTTTCACATAAGGAACCTCAGATGGAGTCCATTTGCCTAATACGAAATCGACTTGCTTACCTTTGGGAAAGTCACTACCAATGCCAAAACGCAAACGAGGATAGGCGTTAGTTTGTAACATCAATTCTATATTTTTCAGACCATTTTGCCCGCCGGCACTACCGGAAGCCCTGACACGAAGCGTACCCAATGGTAATGCAAGATCATCGACCAACACCAATGTATTTTCGATAGCTATCTTTTCTTTATCCATCCAGTATTTTACAGCCTTGCCACTCAGATTCATATAGGTAGTTGGTTTAATGACCACAAATATTCTCCCCTTCCATTTCACTTCTGCTACCTGAGCATGACGATCTAATGAAAAAGTGCCACCATGCTTGATCACGAATGTATCAGCAATATCAAAGCCAATATTGTGGCGGGTAGCATCATATTCCATACCTATATTACCCAATCCGACAAGTAAAAATTTCATGATGCAAATTTAAGGGAATGTCTTTATTAATGCGAATGAATAGCATAAGGGGATAAAATCTACTCACTGGGGAGGCATACACCAATTAGTGTAAGAAGGATTAATTTTCAGAACAGTCGTTATCTTATAAGCACCACATCACCTTTGTGTTGCTCTTTGGGGCCCGTAAGGCATTCTGCATCCATGTAGTAATAATAAGTACCTACTTCACAAGGCTCACCACCAAAAGTGCCATCCCATGGTTTGAGTGGGTCGGCAGTAAAAAAGACACGTTGTCCCCATCTGTTGAAAATGGTTAAGCTATAGTGTCGCATATTACCATAGGTTACCACCTTGAACCCATCATTATGACCATCATTATTCGGTGTAAACGCATTAGGGTAAGCAAAATGGCAACACTGTTGGATATCAGAGTAAGTTACATTAGTAGTATCTATACAGCCAAATTCATCTTTTACGACCAAAACTATGGTAATTGGTTGCAATACTTCCACATAAAAACCTGTAGTATCATGTTTTATAGCACTTTCCGGTGCCCATGTATATTCAACACCACCGCTCCCCTTTAGGTATATAGCATCACCAAAACATACAGTTTGTGGTATATTTAATATTTCAGCATTTGGTCTTCCGTGAACAGTTGCAGTAACCGGCACTGGCCCTGATGAGCAAACATCATAATGCTCAATAAAATACCAATTGGTAACGCCTTCAGAAAAAGTATTGACAACCGGAGCGGATAACATGGCAACACTATCTGCCATATACCAGCTAACGGCAGCCCCTGCTACTACAGGCACAACCACTATAGGCAATGACGGATCTCCAAGACAATAAGACTTATTAAGTGGGGCAATTTGCAATGTACCACTGTCAACAATCGTAAAATTTACCGTATCTACACAGAGCTGATCTGATTTTAGTATAACCTGATAAGTGCCCGGTGGTAAGCTATCCCTAACTATTACAGTATCGCCAACGCTATTATTACTTATCGTTTTGACGACACTACTACCCTGCATGATAATAATACTTCGGGGATCAAACCCACCGGTTAATGTGTATTGTATCAATGCCTGATGAATACAATCTGTTGGCACTACTTGCTGTGCAGAAATTACCGGAACCTTTGCAACATTGATGGTATAAGCAACCGTTTGGGTATTGGTCAACGGACAATGATTACTCTTAATGTTGAGGTAAAAAGTATAATGCCCCTCAACCAGTGCTCCCGTAGCCCAACTAAAGTTGGCAGCAGGATTTGGCGTATGATTGCCGGAGATAGTTAGTGCCGCGCTGGCAGGAACATTGTAAGAAGTAATATCTACAATATCGCCACTTGCGTTATTAAGTGAAACATTGAAACTGACAGACGGCTCACCCACACAAATATTGATTACATTTCCCGCTGCCAAAACCCCTCCGCTCAATGAAGAAATACTGGCAACAGGGGGAACACCGTTACAATTATCCTGAACAACAAAGGTCATTTCCCGCTCACTCATACCTACAAGCACCCCATTCCTGTACTCATTTACCTGATTCACAATTAATGCGTCCTGGATAATATTGGGCGTAAACGTGATTTGTCCATTAAACGTATTAAAAACAAAACCACCTGCAGTAGTACCCATTGGCATAGTTGCAGTATAAGGATATAGATAACTGACCGGGGCTACTGATGGTGGATTATAATTTATTGCAGGCACTAAACTAAATGAAAGGGAATCGCCATCTGCATCAACAGCACCGTTATTGTATTGCTGCAATACGTTGACACAGTAAAAAGGTGTAGGTATAGTAGAGTAAACAGGTGAAGAATTCGGCGCATGTAAATTATTCAATGTCGCTTGTAAATACATTAAAGAAGATACTACAGTGAGATTGGTGATATGCGAACTCCTCCCTGCCGAATAGCTGCTGCCTGCACCACTGCTACCCAAACTACCGGTAAACAAAAACTGCCATAACCTTGATTGGTGCGACAAATAGATAGTATCAGAGTATATAAATTGTTTCACACCGGGCAATGTACCACCACTGCAATATGTCTGATTGATTTGACTGGGACAAACCGGCGATACCTCATTGCCTGATCCCGGCTCTAATTTTAAAGTAAAGGAATCTGTAAAAAGACTGGTTGTGTCATATACCGCAATGACCGGCCTGGCAACATATAATTGATTAAATAAAACACCATCACTATTGCAGTCGCCATAAAGTGTGAGGGTTATCTTGTATTGATTGGCTGCGATATGAGTATACAGCAGTTCACCACCAAAAATATGGTTGGCTAGGGTACTATAAACGGGCCCAAGTAAGAAACACACCAATAAAAAAATACGCCCCAATCTACCCATTGGTTGTGTGCCGAAGATAGTACCCGGCAATACAAATATCAGACAAAGCGTTCATATAGCAATAGAAAGATAAGGGTAATTGTATCTTCTGTAAATAATAATTATTACACCTTATTTTACGCTCATAATCAACATACTTTATAGTTTATCACTACTTATAAGTGACGTCGATACCTATTCTTATCATTTTTTAAAATTTTAAGGTGCATTTAAGCAATGAATATTGTATTTACTTCTTACTATGAACTATTTTTGACGCGCATTACTCCATAACTGGGGTTATACAATTAAATAAGTACAGTAAACTAAAGACAAATGGCACGGACAAAGATCAAAGACATCTTACAATCAGAGAAAGTCGATTATGCAGTAAATGTAAAAGGATGGGTACGCTCATTCCGTAATAACCAATTCATAGCGTTGAATGACGGTTCTACCATTAATAATGTGCAAGTTGTAATTACTTTGAATGCTGATGAGAATTTGATCAAGCGTCTTACAACAGGTGCTTCTATTAGTGTAGATGGCATGGTTATCCCATCTATGGGTAAGGGGCAGAAAGTAGAAATAAAGGCAGATAATATTACTATACTCGGCGATTGTGATAACGACAAATTCCCGTTACAGTTAAAGAACAGACCAAGTTTAGAATACCTGCGTGAGATAGCACATTTGCGTTTCCGTACGAGTACATTCGGTGCTGTGTTCCGCGTGCGCCATTCTCTGGCTTATGCCGTACATAAGTTCTTCAACGACAAAGGTTTCGTTTATCTGCACACACCTATTATCACAGCATCAGATGCTGAGGGTGCAGGTGAAATGTTCAGAGTAAGCACCTTACCTACAGAAAATCCGCCTCGCAATGAAGATGGCAGCATTGACTATAGAGAAGATTTCTTTGGTCGCTGCACAAACCTAACTGTAAGCGGACAATTGGAAGCAGAACTGGGAGCTATGGCATTCAGCGAAGTATATACATTCGGACCAACCTTCCGTGCAGAAAACTCAAATACTGCCCGCCACTTGGCTGAGTTCTGGATGATAGAGCCCGAAGTTGCCTTCAATGATATTACCGACAATATGGATTTGGCGGAGGATTTTATCAGATACATCATCGGTTATGCAATGGAGCACAACCGTGAAGATCTTGAATTCCTTGCTCAACGCCTTGCTGATGAAGAAAAGCAAAAGCCTATGGCTGAGCGCAGCGAACTGGGCTTAGTAGAAAAGCTGGAATTTGTATTAAACAACAAATTTGAACGTATCACTTATACCGAGGCAATTGATGTTCTTTTAAACTCACCTGCATATAAAAAGAAGAAATTCCAATATGATGTAAAGTGGGGAATTGACCTACAGAGTGAACATGAGCGTTATCTGGTAGAAAAACACTTTAAAAAACCGGTAATTGTTACCGGCTACCCCAAAGACATCAAGGCTTTCTACATGCGCCAGAACGATGACGGCAAAACTGTAGCTGCTATGGACATCCTAGCACCGGGTATTGGTGAAATAGTTGGCGGTTCTCAAAGAGAAGAACGTTTGGACAAATTAGAACAACGCATGAAAGAAATGCATATTCCTGCAGAAGAAATGTATTGGTATCTCGATACTCGTCGTTTCGGAACTGTTCCGCATGCAGGTTTTGGTTTAGGTTTTGAACGCATGGTTTTGTTCGTAACAGGTATGACCAATATCCGCGACGTAATTCCTTTTCCTAGAACACCTAAGAACGCTGAATTCTAATATTAATAGTTTCTTTATAATAACAAAGCCACCCTCGGGTGGCTTTGTTATTATAAATATTAATGCAGTCTAAATAATTAAGAATATCTGCAAACTGCCTAGTCTGTGGTACGCATTTTTTCCAGCAAAGCATTTAGCTGCATGGCCTCATCTTCAGTAAGACCAACTAATTTTTCTGTAACATTATTAAGTTCTGTATTGCATTTCAGTAGCAAATCCAATCCTTTTTCTGTCAGTGAAACCAATGTTTCTCTTTTATCTTCTACCGATGGACTACGATGCACCAACTCTTTCAGAATGAGTTTATCGATAATACGAGGAACATTAGAGCTTTTTTCAATCATTCTATCGCCAATATCCTTCACACACATTGCTTTAGGATGCATACCTTTCAAGATGCGTAAAACATTGAACTGTTCTGAAGTGATACCACTTTGCTTCATAGCATCACTGAAAATTGACTTGAACCAATAGGTGGTGTACAATAAATTTAAAGTTGCTTTGTGCTTCTCGTCTACAAACCTGTTCGTCTTTAAAGCGTCTTCTAATCTCATAATGCAAATGTATGTAGCAACATGCATTTTTCATAATTGATAATATCAATGATGCCTGCTGCTTAATTTATACTCCTAAAACAAGTGCAGCGATAGGCGTAATTGCTGCATAATTTTCAAACATAATACGTTTAGAAATAACAAACAACAAAACAGGCAAGAAATGAGTACAAAAGTGAAAAACTAAACAATAGCCATGCAGATAAAAAACAAGAAAACATAGTACATCAGCAACTTTCAGAAGTGTATAAGTTTCCATTTTGTTGCATTTCAGTACCTATGGGATTAAGGCATTTATATAGTATCTTTGCCCACTCTGATAATTATATGCAAAACATTCGCAATTTCTGTATAATAGCACACATTGACCATGGTAAAAGTACCCTGGCCGATAGACTTTTAGAATTTACCAAAACGATATCGTCAAGAGACATGCAAGCGCAGGTACTAGATGATATGGATCTGGAACGTGAAAAAGGTATCACCATTAAGAGCCATGCCATTCAGATGGATTATGAACTTAATGGCCAGAAATACACATTAAATCTCATTGACACTCCCGGTCACGTTGACTTTTCTTATGAGGTATCTCGTGCACTAGCTGCCTGTGAAGGCGCTCTTTTGCTGGTTGATGCATCTCAGGGTATTCAGGCACAAACTATCTCTAACCTTTATTTGGCATTAGATAATGACTTGGAAATCATACCAGTTATCAATAAGATAGACATGGATGGTGCAATGATTCCTGAAGTTACCGATCAAATTGTAGAACTTATTGGGTGCAAGCCAGAAGAGATACTATTGGCGAGCGGAAAATCGGGTATTGGTATTGAGGAAATTCTGGCAGCAGTTATAGCTCGTATTCCGGCACCAAAGGGTGACCCTAATGCACCTTTGCAAGCAGTAATATTTGATAGTGTATTTAATTCATTCCGTGGTATCATTGCTTACTTCAGAGTATTTAATGGTACGATGAGGAAAAATGATAAAATCAGATTCATACACACAGATGCAGAATATAATGCAGATGAAATAGGTGTTATGAAACTGGCACTTACTCCAAAACAAGAAGTCTCTGTAGGTAATGTAGGTTATATCATCACCGGTATTAAAACCGCTAAAGATGTAAAGGTGGGTGATACGATTACTACAATCGCTAACCCGACTACTGATGCGGTAAGAGGTTTCCAGGAAGTTAAGCCGATGGTATTTGCAGGTATTTTCCCGGTAGAGACCGATGACTTTGAAGACCTCCGCGACTGTATGGAAAAGCTGCAACTGAATGATGCATCTTTGACTTATGAGCCGGAAACATCTCAGGCACTTGGTTTTGGTTTCCGTTGCGGATTCCTGGGCATGTTGCACATGGAGATTATTCAGGAGCGACTGGAACGTGAGTTCAGACAAACCGTAATCACAACTGTACCCAACGTTAGCTTCTACGCCTATAAAACAAAAGATAAAAACAAACGCATAATAGTAAATAACCCTAGCGAAATGCCGGACCCAAGTAGTCTGGAACGCATAGAGGAACCATTTATCCGCGCACAAATCATCACATTACCTGACTACATAGGTAATATTATGAGTCTTTGTTTGGGTAAGCGTGGTTTGTTGATTAACCAAAACTACCTCACGCCTACCCGTGTGGAATTGATATTCGATATGCCGCTTACTGAAATCGTATTTGATTTCTACGACAGATTAAAATCATGTACACGTGGATATGCGTCATTCGACTATACGCCACTCGATTATCGCGAGAGCGATATATGTAAAATGGACATCCTGCTTAACGGTGACCCATTAGATGCATTGAGCGCACTGATTCACAGAAGCAGAGCTAACGATTTTGGCCGTAAGCTATGTAACAAACTGAAAGACCTGTTACCAAAACAGCAGTTCGTCATTGCTATTCAAGCGGCTATAGGTGCAAAAATTGTAGCACGCGAAACAATTTCTGCTATGCGTAAAGACGTTACTGCAAAATGTTATGGTGGTGATATTTCTCGTAAACGTAAACTTCTGGAAAAGCAGAAGGAAGGTAAGAAGCGTATGCGCCAGATAGGAAACGTAGAAGTACCACAAGAAGCGTTCCTTGCAGTATTGAAACTCGACGAATAATATTATTCAACTGATACCCAACAAAAAAATCCGGATGTTAACACATCCGGATTTTTACTTTATAATTGATTCAAAACGTCGTATTGATTAACGCCAGTACCTGCGGTAATGGTGCGGGCGAGCATAATAAGCACAAGGTGGTGGAGGCGGCGGAGGGCAATATCTAGGCTCATTATAGTAGACTACCGGAGGTGCATAAACCTGAACCGGTGGGCAATAACGAACTACAGGTGCCGGACGATAATACCCTCCATAATATGCTCTGTAACAACCACGACGGCCATGAGCACTTGCACTATTTGCGGCTACAATTAAAAGAGCTGCAACTAAAACGGTGGTGATCATTGATGTTTTCATATCTTTTTGGTTTTGCTTAAGTATATCCAATTTGCATGCCAAAAAATCATACCACACTGTGAACAAATCAATTATTGAGTTCAGAACCAATTGTCTCTGCCCAATCATCTTTATCGGGCATAGCGGAGAGCCTTTTCTTAACAAGCATATAAGAAACATAAGCCGCAGGGTAACCAAATAAAATAACCGATAAAATTGTATCGTTTGTAATCATATAACCTATAAAAGCACCTAAGAATTCTGCAAAGAACCAAGCCAGAACTACCCAGAGCTTCCACCTGTTGACACGCTGACCTTTCAATATTGCTAATGGTTCAATCTTCCTGCATAATGTGATAATGATAAAAATCTCGAGCATAGTAATTTGTTTATAAAATAAATATACAACACCAACATAGATTTCCAAATAAAACGAAGCATAAAAAAAGGCCCACCATTAAGGTGAGCCTTAAAAATAAATGATTTCAAATTACGCTTTAGGATCTAAAGCCTTAG
>CANGMZ010000057.1 GCA_947454715.1 Chitinophagaceae bacterium | reverse complement strand
TATTTGGGTAGATGATCTCAGTTTTTTTACGTTCCCCGATGCGGTTAACAATGTTCCTTCTTCTTCTGTCATGGTGGTTTATCCTAATCCGTTTACAGATGCGATTCATATTAATGGTTTGAATGTGCAAAAGGTAGAGGTAATCAACATGTTTGGTCAAATAGTTGCTACGACAACCAATACTCAGGTTAATACTGCTGATCTTTCAGCAGGCATCTACTTTGTAACCATAACCACCACTAATGGTAACAAGAGTGTGAAGCAAGTTGTAAAACAATAAATAAGAATTCTTATTATGTAAGTCCCTGTGCAATCATATTGCACAGGGACTTTGTTTTGATAGTATGTATATATAAATAGTCAACCATCTTTACATAGCTATATCTTTGCAACATAAATCAATTGGTATGGCAGAACCGCTTAAATACATGTATGATAAATCGTTTATAAGCGAACTTATTGGCTTTTCTGAACATATTATACCCGGGTTCGATGCTGTTAAATTCAGTACTCATTTTTTTAATCCTTATTGGGATAGCCTTGAACTGAAACAAAGGGTAAAGCATGTAGCTGATGCTATGGCTGATCAACTATCCGGCAACTACCTAAGAGACATAGAAGTTGTAACCCAACTTACCAAGCACATAATGGTTCAGTTGAATGGAGCCACAACTTTTACACACATATTTATCGCAGACTATATAGAGCGATATGGTATTAATCACCCTGAAGAGTCGCTTAATGCAATGGAATATGCGACAATAATCAGTAGTTGTGAGTTCGCCATACGCCCTTTCATTGTCAAATATCCTGATATGGTCATGTCGCAAATGCTTCATTGGACTAACCATCCCCATGCTTCTGTGAGACGTTTGGCCAGCGAAGGTTGTCGGCCAAGGTTGCCTTGGGGTATGGCACTTGTCGCATTTAAAAAAGATCCTTCACCTATATTGCCCATTTTAGAACAACTAAAGAACGACCCTTCTGAATATGTGAGAAAAAGCGTTGCAAACAATCTGAATGATATTGCAAAAGATAATCCAGAAGTAGTGACCGATATCATTAAAGCATGGAAGGGGAGTAGTAAGGAAACGGACTGGATATTGAAACATGGTAGTCGCACATTGCTTAAAAAGGCAGACAAACACACATTGTCATTATTTGGTGTAAGTGCAGTAAGTAGTGCTACAGTCACTGACTTGAAAGTAAAACATGATATTATTAATATAGGTGGTGTACTTCAGTTCTCATTTGTGCTTATGCATAAAGAAAAATTAGCGACTGTTTTAAGGGTGGAGTATCTTATATATTACAGGAAGTCGAATGGCTCATTAAGTAAGAAAATATTTAAAGTAACTGAGCAGGCTTTTCAAAGTATTAAGCCACAAACAATCAGTCGCAAGCAATCATTTAAAGATATGACTACCCGCAAGCACTATGCCGGTGAGCACCAACTGGCCATAGTTGTTAATGGTGTAGAATTATCTAAGACATCCTTCATGGTCAATAAAGATTGAATTTGATTATTATTTATGCGTCTGTTCATTCATTTTTTCTAACTGACCAATCCACTTCCGAACGATTAATAGTGGAATAATGCCAATAACACCAAATGAGCAATCTATTAATATATGAAACCATGGAATGTGGCGAATCGGACCGGCTATAGCTGCAAGAGGTAATACTGCGACACATGCTATCATTGCCCAATCGATTATCCATTTGTTTCTAATAGGATCTCTGTACGGTCCTATAAATGCAAGACCAATAATAATATGAGCAAATGCCATCCAATCATATCCATAGAACATAAAATCATAATGTTCGTTCGTGGCTTGCACACCAGTCCAAACTTTTTGCATCCATGCACTAAGTGGTGTTGACATATTGAATATCTGCATGTCCATTATCCACTTCATTTCAGTATACACAGGGAAAGCAGTAATGCCGCTTAACATAAGCAGCAACACAAATACAATCATTAAAATTCGGATACGGGTTAATAAGTTTGTATTTGTCATATAGTTTGTATTTGAATGCTTGTTGTTGTTTTTATATTATGATCCATGTTAATAATAGATTTATGAGCCATCTTATATACTGCTACTAATCCGCATACTATAAATAACATGAATATGGCAATAGCGGTAATGAACATATTGAGTTTTTTCTTTGTTATACTGACTAATGCTAATATCAGAGATGCAACAAGTAACAATAAAGAAATCATACTCCAGTTAGTAATTTCGTTCATGCGTTAGTTATTATGGCAGTATATTTATAGGAGCACCTAATTTTACATAGGTAAATAATTCGTCTACTTCTTCATTCGTTATAGCTATGCAGCCCCATGTCCAGTCGCTACCTACATAATCTTTTGCATTAGCTTCATCTCCATTGAGTATGCCGTGTATCATTACATCACCTCCGGTAGGTTTACCATACTTTCTGGCAAACTGCCTATCTTTATTATTAGGGTAGGAGATGGCTAATGATTTATGAGCCATGCTATATGGATTTTTATGATCTATATAGTATAGTCCTTCAGGTGTTTTTCTGTCACCCTGAAAGTGTTTTGGCCCAATAGGGGATTCTCCCAAACTAATGTTATATACTTTAAGTAACAGACCATGGTTGAAAACATACATGTGTCTGAATCGTTTGACTACCAATATACTATCAACTTCTGTATCAAGTTTTACTTTAAGAAATTTGTTCTTGTTAATTGCAGAGTCAGTTGGGACAGTAGGCATACACTTAGTAGCATACAGTCGATTTGAACTAAAAAAGCAAATCATAAATAAGGCTGCAAATAGCAGCGATAAGTGCTTTAAGTATTTGCCTGGACATGCTGTAAGTGTTTTGCTATTCATAGCAAGAATATTGTTCTATAAATGTATAGATATAGTATCATATTTTTTCTTCCGGTGATAGAGGATTATAATTTTTTAGTTTTTTATAACGTTATTGGCAATTACCTTTCAATAGATAATTAATTATTATCGACCTTTGACTTATATTATTACACTAGCATGCAAGAAAATAGTTTCCTTTATTATATAACCACTGTTTTAAGATTAGCACTATATCCGTTTACATTGATATATGGTGCATTGGTTTGGCTGCGCAATCGTCTTTATGATATTAAATTTTTTAACTCCATAAGTTTTAGTTTACCGGTGATTACAGTTGGTAATCTATCTACAGGTGGTACGGGTAAAACACCTCATGTAGAATATTTGATAGACCTGTTGCAATATCAATATCAAGTAGCCACCATGAGCAGGGGGTATAAAAGATTTACAAAGGGATTCATTCTTGCCGATGAAAAAGCAAATGCTTTGAGAATTGGCGATGAACCTATGCAATATTTTATTAAGTATCCTGAGGCTGTGGTATGTGTGGCTGAAGAGCGTCTTACTGGTATTCCCGCATTATTGCAACGTCGCCCGGATATCGATGTCATATTACTTGATGATGCATATCAGCATAGATCTGTAAAGGCAGGGCTAAATATGTTAATAACTGATTTCGCTCGTCCATTCTATGAAGATCACATTTTACCATTTGGAAATCTCAGAGAAAGCCGTGGTGCATATAAAAGAGCAGATGTCATTATAGTTTCAAAAAGTCCGCTCAATCTTACTGAGCATCAGGCAAAAGAGATAACCCAACATATAAAACCTTTACCCCACCAAAATGTATTTTTTACTGGTATTCAATACGATACGCCATTTAACTTTATTACAAAAGAAAGTGTGAATCTTGCCGGAACTCATGCAATTTTAGTTTGTGGTATTGCACGTCCTGAGCCGTTAATTACTTATTTGAAACAAGGTGTTACTGATGTACATACGCTTACATATAAAGATCATCACTATTTTGTAACAACAGATATAGAAGAGATAAAAGCTGCATATAACAATTGGGATGTGCCTGACAAAGTGATTGTTACTACAGAAAAAGATGCTGCCCGTTTACAGTTGCATCATGAGGCTTTGGCAGAATGGGGAGTAACAATAGTGGTAATACCTATCAAGGTGGTGGTGTTATTAAATAAAGGGGAACACTTGAATGCTATTATTCATAAATATGTACATGATACCATTGTAGAGAATAATGATGGTTTTACCGGACAAGTGGAGTATGTAGAATATATATGAATAGAGTATACTGCATAAGCGGAATGGGGTGTGATCACCGTATTTTTCGAAGACTCCAGGTGGAGGGATTCGAATTTGTTCCTTTACCATGGGTGGCAAATAGTGACGATGATACACTCATTACTTATGCGGCAAAGATGGCAGTGAATATAAAAGACGCTAATCCTATTTTGTTGGGACTGTCGTTTGGAGGAATGTTAGCTGTTGAGATTGCAAAACAAATTAATGTGAAGCAGGTAATTCTTGTTTCTAGTGCCAAAACAAGTAATGAATTACCTGAACCGGGCAAATTTGCTCGGTATTTAGTAAAAAAGCGATTGATTCCTGCTTTTTGTTTTTCTCTTCCAAATAGGTTTTTGATGGGATTACGAGGCATTGTGCCATTTTCAGAACAAACAAAAGTGAATGGCCCCACAGCAATTAGTGGGAAATTTATGCAATGGGCACTGAAAGCAGTGATGGACTGGCATAATGGGTCTTTCACTGAAAATGTGACACATATACATGGAACAATGGATATAGTGATACCGCTAAGAAATGTGAAAGCTGATTATGTGATTAAAGGTGGGGTTCATGTTATGGTTCACAATAGAGCCGATGAGGTAAGTAATATATTATCAGGAATTTTAAATACAGGTATGTAATTTTATATAAATAATTTATAATCAGCCTATGCTATTTCTGTCTGCTATAAAAACGCCATTGGGTATTATGCGCATGGGGGCTACTGATGAGGGAATCTGTCTATTTGACTTTGAGTATCGTAAAAGTATAGATACCATCATGAAGCGAATAGAGTTACATGCAGGTTGTTCATTTACGGAGGGGGAGCATCCGCACTTCGAGATTTTGAAGGAACAAATACATGAATACTTTCTCGGAACAAGAAAAGACTTTAATATACCTTTATATTTCGCTG
The DNA here is from genome assembly GCA_947454715.1 of Chitinophagaceae bacterium. GTDB lineage: Bacteria > Bacteroidota > Bacteroidia > Chitinophagales > Chitinophagaceae > Flavipsychrobacter. The sequence continues at coordinate 15,056 of CANGMZ010000057.1, read as the reverse complement.
GTAGTCAATTTCAAATTAATGTTTGGAAAATATTGCAAAACATACCTTATGGCGAGACCAGATCGTATAAAAAGCAGTCTATATTATTGGGGAATGAGAAAGCGATACGTGCTGTGGCAGGTGCTAATGGGGAGAATGGGATTGCTATTATTGTGCCGTGTCACCGGGTAATAGGGGAGAATGGTAGCCTAACAGGATATGGCGGAGGTTTGCAACGTAAGCAATGGCTACTCGATCATGAACGGAAACATAGTGGTAAAACCGACCAGATGAACCTTTTTTAACCCTGTTAATATTTTATATATTACCACTTTTTGCTTTTAATTCTTATTTTTAATTCTTAACTTTGATAGAAACTACCTTTATGAAAAAGACCACAATATTACTTTCCGCAATAGTCGTTGCAACAATTGGTGCTGCTACGTTTCAATCTTGCAACAAGTTAGCTAGTTTGGTACAATATGATCTTCCTATGCAGACTGCTTCTGCAGAAGTCGTGTTACCGCCTTCTACCGATACAGTTGGTTCTGCTTCTGGTTCGCAGGTTGTAAATTATAATATTGACTCATTTATTAAGGCCAATACTGCTAATGTATTAGGTATTAGTAATATCACAAGTGCGAAAATCACATCTTGTAAGATTACAATTGAAAACCCTACAGTAGCAAACAATTTTGCTAATTTCAGAACAGCGACCGGTTCTGTATTTTCAAATAGCAATGCAACACCATATACCATCTCTGTGAATAATGGAGATACTTATGCAACCGTATTGAATTTACCTGTTGATTCCACTGCTGAATTGAAGAGTTACCTTACAGGTTCCCAGTTCACTTACTCTGCAGGTGGTAGTTTGCGTCGTGCTACTACCGACTCTATTCGTTGCAAGGTGGAGTTTGCATTCAAGATACACGTTCAGGGATAATAATATGTTTGCAAAATAATTATAAGCCTCCGCCAGTTGCGGAGGCTTACTTTTTTGATTTACTTCAGAGTTTACATTATTTTTATCCCATGCGTATTCTCATTACTAATATTAAGCAACTCTGCCAGATAGAGCAACCTTCAGAAAACAAACTACGTGTAGCGGGTAGGGATATGGCTATTTTACCATCTATAGATAATGCCTGGTTGTTGATTGAAGATGAGCTGATTCATAGTTTTGGTGAAATGGCGACAATGCCCGAGATGAATGCTGATGAGCAGATAGATGCTAGCGGTAGGTTAGTGTTGCCATCTTGGTGCGATTCACATACGCATCTGGTATTTGCAGCTCCTCGTGATGGAGAGTTCGTAAACCGCATAAAAGGCCTCAGTTACGAAGAAATCGCTCGTCAGGGTGGTGGCATTCTGAACAGTGCCCGTAAGCTCAATGAGATGGATGAGTCTGAGCTTTATGAGCAAAGCTTGCAAAGATTACATAATGTGATAGCGCAGGGTACAGGAGCTATTGAAATAAAAAGCGGATATGGTCTATGTGAAGAAGGAGAACTGAAGATGTTGCGGGTAATCAGGAAATTGAAGGAGAATAGTCCTGTTGCTATTAAGTCTTCTTTTTTGGCAGCACATGCATATCCTATTGATTATAAAGATAATAAAGAAGGATATATAAAGTTAATTATTGAAAAAATGTTGCCTCGCGTGGCTGCAGAAGGGTTGGCCGACTACATGGATGTATTCTGCGAACAGGGCTTTTTCGGGGTGCCGGAAACAGAGCGTTTACTCGAAGCAGGTTATAAATATGGGTTAAAACCTAAGATTCATGCTAACCAGTTGCACCATTCGGGTGGTGTACAAGTAGGGGTGAAGTATAAGGCATTGAGTGTAGATCATTTGGAATGTGTGGGCGAAGAGGAGATAGCTTCATTAATGGGAAATGACACTATGCCAGTTTTATTGCCCGGGGCAGCTTTTTTCTTAGGTATGCATTACCAACCTGCTCGTAAAATTATTGATGCCGGACTTCCGGTATGTTTGGCAACTGATTACAATCCGGGGTCATGCCCATCAGGTAATGTTCCTCTCTTATTGTCTATTTCTTGTACGCAACTGCGCATGACTCCTGAAGAATCGGTACATGCAGTAACAATAAATGGAGCAGCGGCTATGGAGCTGGAAAAATCACTTGGAACGATAAAGGCGGGTAAAATTGCCAACCTCATTATTACAAAACCTATACCTTCATTAGCTTATATACCTTACGATTATGGTAACATTAATATTGAAAGGTTGATTCTTAAAGGTAATCTGGTATAATTTGTATATATGAAAAGGTTTTTCCTATCACTAATCTTGTTATGTCAATACAGTGCTTTTTATGCACAAATAGTTGAAAAAAAGACGCCCAATTGCATATAACAAAAAACGAATGCCATTATCGAGTAAATAATTAGGACAACAAACATATTAATTTTTTTAAAAATTAATTGAAGTTTAGGTAACTCTTGTCCCAACTCAACAAGAGTTACCTTCTTTTTAAATAGTTAAGCATATAAAGTTTGTGCTAATCTATTTCTATTTTAAATTCTCCCGATAAGCTTTTGCTATCTTTGCAATCTAAACCATAACAATGAGCATTAAAGAAAGGCAGAAGATCATTATGGAAAAGAGTGCTGCCAGCATTACCAGGTGGGTAGGTTCTGGTGCGTCTGTTATTTTTCATACCGTATTATTCATTATTTCGTTTGCTCTTCCCTTACTGGAATTAGTCTCTTTTGAACGAATGTTGTTGTTTTTAACCACAATTGTATCACTTGAGGCCATATATCTGTCTATATTCATACAGATGTCTATAAATATGAATAATCAGAATATTGAGATCATTCAGGAAGACATTGAAGAGTTAGGGGAAGATATCGAAGAATTGGGAGAGGATATCGAAGAGCTGGGAACAGACATTGAAGAGTTGGGAACAGATATTGAAGAATTAGGAGAAGATATCGAAGAAATTCAGAAGGATGTAGATGAGTTAGGTACTGATATTGAGGAACTTGGAGAGGATATCGAAGAGCTTGGTGAAGATATTGAAGAGATACAAAAAGATGTAGATGAGATACAGGAAGAGTTTGAAGAGGATGACGAAGAAGAATTAGAAATACCGGGTTCTGGTGTACAAAATGAGAAACAGTTACTTTTATCCATACAGGCTACACTGGTACTTTTGCAAAAGGAGATTGAGCAATTGAAGTTGGGAAAGTAAAATGAATAATATTGGTTTAATTGATTATAAAAGAAATAGCTGGCAACATGTTGCCAGCTATTTCTTTTATCTGTTTTGTTTAATTTAATATTTATTGTCCTACTACCAATATCTGAAAACTACCAGGAACCATACCGGGGCGTTTTTGTTCAGCGGTTGGCTTTTCAAAGTCAGCTGTAGGTAAGTAAACCTTATGTGTTTGCTCATCTACTGCCAATGTGCGTGCACCTTTCTTCGTAACTGCATTCTCCAGTACGGTATAATTGTCGGCTGAGTTCTCTTTAATTACAGTAAGCGTACCTTCTCCGTTTGAGCTAAATACCAGATTTGTACCTGCATCAAATCCTACACCATCACATCCGTTACCAATAGGTAATTCATTGATAATCTTTCCATTATTGCTATTTAACACGATTAATTTTTTATTGCCACAACCACTGAATAGTCTGCCGGTTTTTGTATCGATAGCCAAACCTGATGGCTCTTCACCACCACCAGTTTTCCATCTGTTTTCTACTTTCCACGTTTTAGTGTCTAGTACAACTACTTCATTTTTGTCTTCAATATTGATAAAAAGTTTACCCTTTTGGTCTGAAACCGCAGTTTCCGGTTTGCCACCCAGTGTCACGGTTTTTACAACTTGGTTCGTTGCTGGGTCTATGATTGTTAGATCGTTACTGCGACCATTGCATACATATATCTTTTTTGAAAAATCATCATACATAATCGCATCCGGGTTTTCTCCTGTTTTAATCTGAGTTAAAACAGCATTTGTCTTTATGTCAAAAACACTTACTGTGTTAGATCTGCCATTGCTGGTAAATCCTTTTTTGAACTCAGGAGCAAAAGCAATACCATGCACGCCGTCTGTGTTTAAGATAACACCAACAGAGTCGCCGGTTGTTTTATTAATGATATTTACTTGCGATGTGTGTGATACATATATATTATCATTTACCGGACATACAGCTATATAATCCCATCTTCCTGCACTTGCAATATGGTAAATTTTTTGAACATGAAAAGCTTGTGCCTGACTGCTAAAGCTTGCAGCAAGTCCAGATATTGTCAGTAATATAGATTGAAATGTAGGTTTCATTTTATTTGATAATTTTGTTTAGTTAAGTTATTTAATTGAAATTCAATAAAATCAGGGAAGATATTTTAATTTAATTCAAATTCACGCTACTATCACCTTTAAGTACTTTTCTTAGTTCAGCGGTCATTTGCTCGCCCAATTCCGGTTGACCGTGAAATGCTGCGGGGGTATTCTGAAGTAGTGAAATTTGCCAGGTATCTTCACTTTTCAGGGCTATAACTGTTTGAATTGCATTTAAAGCAGGGCTAATGTCATCTTTTCCTGAAGGAACCATACCTACCTCTGCCTTCAACCAGGCTACACCGGCAGACAATATTCTTATCTCTCTGATAATAGCTACATAAGCAGCAGTGGGGTGGTGTTTGAAAATATTATCCAGAGTAACATGCAGATCGTCCCTGCCTATCAACTGGCTGCCATCGAAACCAATCAGATTGCCATCTTCTGCAAAAAGCTTTGCCATTCCAGATGCATTACGACCATTCCATGCATCGAGCCATGACTGATATAAATTAATTATTGCTTCTGAGTTCTCGTGTATCATAATAGGTGCAAGATAAGAATAATGGTTTGTTTAGCTGCAAATAGCACCGATACCTCGGCAAAATGTGTTTATATTTGTTTTTTATTTCAAGCAATTTGTATTTTACTAAAAACATTAAATATTTGCCTAATCAGTGTTAAGTTAGTTTCGCATGATGAAATAATATATTTATATTGATTTTGTTAGTGTTTTGAAAATATTCTCAGTTTGGATAAAAAAGTGGAATATTTTTTGATTAATTAAACGGCTTTCGCTATCTTTGCCTTCCTTTTTTCTTAGGAAACGTACGTGCGCAAACCAATTTTGATTGTTTTTTGTTAATTGAGATATTACCTGTAAGGCATGCCTGGCGTGCCCTTACAGGATTTTTGTTGTAAAAAAGGACTTTTATATAATACTATGGCTATACCGCAAAAAAAGACCGCAGCCGGAAGGCACAATTTTGCAAAACTACATGACGTAGCTGCATCTCCCGACCTGCTGGCCATCCAACTTCAGTCATTTCAGGACTTTTTCCAGCTTGAGACCACACCTGATAAGCGCGATAATGAAGGGCTGTTCAGAGTGTTCAAGGAAAATTTCCCTATTACTGACACGCGAAACATTTTCGTGTTGGAATTCCTCGATTATTTCATTGATCCGCCCCGCTACACTATAGAAGAGTGTATGGAGCGTGGTCTTACTTATTCTGTTCCGCTGAAAGCAAAATTGAAGCTGAGCTGTAATGATGAAGAGCACGTGGATTTTGAAACCATCGTACAGGACGTGTTTTTGGGTAATATCCCGTATATGACCCCACGTGGTACTTTCGTTATCAATGGTGCTGAGCGTGTAGTAGTATCTCAGCTACACCGTTCTCCGGGCGTATTCTTCGGCCAGAGCGTTCACCCTAATGGTACAAAGATCTATAGTGCACGCGTTATCCCATTCAAGGGTGCGTGGATGGAGTTTGCTACAGACATTAACAATGTTATGTATGCTTACATCGATCGTAAGAAAAAATTCCCTGTGACTACTCTGTTGCGTGCAATAGGTTATGAAACAGATAAGGATATCCTTGAGCTTTTCGGCATGGCTGATGAAGTTAAGGGTGATAGAAAAACATTGGATGCTAATCTTAACCGCCGTCTTGCAGCTCGTGTATTGCGCAGCTGGACAGAAGACTTCGTAGATGAGGACACCGGTGAAGTTGTTACCATTGAGCGTAATGAAGTGGTTCTTGACCGTGACAGCGTTCTTGATGAGGACAATGCAAACATGATTATTGAAATGGGTATCAAAACTGTCTTCTTGCAGAAAGAAGAAGTAAGTGGTGATTACTCTATCATATATAACACGTTGAACAAAGATACTTCTAACTCTGAGTTGGAAGCCGTGCAGCATATCTACCGCCAACTTCGCGGTTCTGACGCTCCGGATGATGAAACAGCACGTGGCATCATTGAAAAATTGTTCTTCAGTGACAAGCGTTATGATCTTGGTGAAGTAGGCCGTTATAAGATCAACCGCAAATTGGGTATTGATATCAACCTGAATACGAAAGTATTGAGCAAGGAAGATATCATCTCTATCATCAAGTATCTTGTACGTCTTACAAATGGTAAGGCTGAAATTGATGATATTGATCACTTGAGCAATCGTCGTGTACGTACAGTAGGTGAGCAGTTATTCGCTCAGTTTGGTGTAGGTTTGGCACGTATGGCGCGTACTATCCGTGAGCGTATGAATGTACGTGACAACGAAGTATTTACGCCAATTGACTTAATCAATGCCCGTACATTATCTTCTGTAATTAATTCTTTCTTTGGTACTTCTCAGCTGTCTCAGTTCTTAGATCAGACCAATCCGTTGTCAGAGATCACGCACAAGCGTCGTATCTCGGCGCTCGGACCAGGCGGTTTGAGCAGAGAGCGTGCAGGCTTTGAGGTTCGTGACGTACACTATAGCCACTACGGTCGTTTGTGTACTATCGAAACTCCGGAAGGTCCGAACATTGGTCTTATCTCAACGCTTTGCGTACATGCGCAAATCAACCCGATGGGATTCATTGAAACGCCTTACCGTAAAGTTAGAGAGGGTAGAGTAGACCTGAAGAGCTATAAGTATTTGAGCGCTGAAGAGGAAGATCTGGCTAAGATCGCTCAGGCAAACGTACCTATGGATGACAAGGGTAACTTTACTGAAGATAAGATTAAGAGTCGCCAGACAGGTGACTTCCCAATCCTTGATCCTCAGGAAGTAGAATACATGGACGTTGCGCCAAACCAGATTGTAGGTTTGAGTGCGTCTCTGATTCCGTTCCTTGAGCATGATGATGCCAACCGTGCATTGATGGGTTCGAACATGCAACGTCAGGCTGTTCCATTGATCAGACCACAGGTGCCTATCGTTGGTACTGGTCTTGAAGCAAAGGCTGCTCGCGATGCGCGTATCCAGATTCACGCTGAAGGTGATGGTGTAGTAGAATACGTAGATGCAATGAATATCTACGTACGTTACGACCGTGACGATAAAGAGCGTCTGGTATCATTCGAGGATGATCTTAAAATATATACACTTACTAAGTATAAGAAAACCAACCAGAGCACAAGCATTACGCTTCGCCCTGCTGTACGCAAAGGTCAGAAAGTAAAGAAGGGTGACTTCCTTACTGAAGGTTATGCTACTCAGGATGGTGAGTTGGCGCTTGGTCGTAACCTGAAAGTGGCGTTCATGCCTTGGAAGGGTTATAACTTTGAGGATGCGATTGTGATCAACGAAAAAGTAGTAAGAGACGACTGGTTCACTTCTGTGCACATCGACGAATACGAACTTGAAGTACGTGATACTAAGTTGGGTGAGGAAGAATTGACTCCGGACATACCAAACGTATCTGAAGAAGCTACTAAGGATCTTGACGAACATGGTATCATCCGTATTGGTGCTCACGTTAAGGAAGGTGACATCTTGATAGGTAAGATCACTCCAAAGGGTGAAACAGATCCTACTCCGGAAGAGAAGCTGCTCCGCGCTATCTTCGGTGATAAAGCCGGTGATGCTAAGGATGCTTCTTTGAAAGCACCAAGTGGTACAGAAGGTATTGTTGTGAGCAAGCAATTGTTCCAACGTGCTAAAAAAGATAAGAACTCTAAGGTTCGTGAAAAAGCGTCTATCGAGAAGATTGACAAATTGCACGAAAAAAATAAAGAAGAACTGAAGAACTTCTTGTTTGAGAAATTGATGATTTTGTTGAAAGACAAGAGCTCAATGGGTGTTACCAACAACTTTGGTGAGACTGTTTTAAGCAAGGGTGGTAAGTTCAACACAAAAACTCTGGGTGCTCTTGACTATGCGAATGTAAATCCGCTGGGCTGGACCGGAGAAGCTGAAATCGATGGTTTGATCAATCAGTTGTTGCACAACTACAATATCAAGTTCAACGAAGAAATAGGCCGTTACAAGCGTGAGAAATTCAACCTGAGCATCGGTGATGAATTACCTGCAGGCGTATTGAAACTAGCTAAGGTATATCTTGCCAGCAAGCGTAAGCTGAAGGTGGGTGATAAAATGGCGGGTCGTCACGGTAACAAGGGTATTGTTGCGCGTATCGTTCGTGAAGAAGATATGCCGTTCCTGGAAGATGGTACTCCGGTAGACGTTGTATTGAATCCATTGGGTGTACCTTCTCGTATGAACCTTGGTCAGATTTATGAAACTATCCTCGGTTGGGCAGGTGAGAAGTTGGGTATCAAGTTTGCTACTCCTATCTTCGACGGTGCTTCTGTAAAAGAAATTGAAGATTTGGTTATCAAGGCTGGTTTACCTGACTTTGGTCACACATACCTCTTCGATGGTGAAACAGGTGAGCGTTTCCACCAGAAGGCAACTGTAGGTATCATCTACATCATTAAATTGCATCACATGGTTGATGATAAGATGCACGCACGTTCTATCGGACCGTACAGTCTTATTACACAGCAGCCATTGGGTGGTAAAGCACAGTTTGGTGGTCAGCGTTTCGGTGAAATGGAGGTTTGGGCACTTGAGGCTTATGGCGCATCTGCTATACTTCAGGAGTTGCTAACTCTGAAATCAGATGATATCATTGGTCGCGCTAAAACTTACGAAGCAATTGTGAAGGGTGATAACGTGCCTAAGGCAGGTATTCCTGAATCATTCAACGTATTAGTGAACGAGCTTCGTGGTCTGGGTCTTGAATTGAAATTTGAGTAGATAGTAGATAGTCAATAGTAGATAGAGTGGTTTAATGTACAATTTCAGAGAATTGACGGTGTGGCAGAAATCAATTGACTTAGTAGTCTTGATTACGAAATAACCAAAGATTTTCCCGGTACAGAGAAATTTGGCCTCATATCTCAAATGCAAAGAGCAGCGACCTCGATACCGAGTAACATTGCTGAAGGAGCAGGAAGGAATACAGGCAGTTCTTTTAAACAATTTTTGACTATTGCAATCGGATCAGCTCACGAATTAGAAACGCAAATTATTATTAGTAAAAAATTAGGTTATATAAATGAAGAAAATTACAATTTGATTATTGCAGACCTTACAAGCATTCAAAAGATGCTGTATGGTCTGCATCATTCTATCAAACTGTAGTCTATCTACCATCTACTAACTACTAACTACTGTACAATGGCAATAAAGAAAGATAATCGCCCAAGGCCGGGATTTAATAAAATAACTATTAGCCTTGCATCACCTGATGCGATCCTTGATCGTTCTTATGGTGAAGTACTGAAGCCTGAGACCATTAACTACCGTACTTACAAGCCAGAACGTGATGGTTTGTTCTGCGAAAAGATTTTTGGACCGGTAAAAGATTATGAATGTTTCTGCGGTAAGTACAAGCGTATCCGTTACAAGGGTATTGTTTGTGACCGTTGTGGTGTTGAAGTAACAGAGAAGAAAGTACGTCGTGAGCGTCTTGGCCACATTAAGTTGGTTGTGCCTATCGTACACATCTGGTATTTCAAGAGCCTTCCTAATAAAATTGGTTATCTTCTGGGTGTAAGCTCTAAGAAGATGGAGAGCATTGTTTACTACGAGCGTTATGTTGTAGTAAATGCAGGCGAAGCTGAAGAGATGATCCGTACAAAGCTCAATCTGAAGGATTCTGAAAATACACATCAGCAGTTATTGACTGAAGATGAGTATCTGGAGATTTTGGATGCATTGCCTAAGGAAAATGCTATGCTTCCTGATGAAGATCCTAATAAATTCATCGGTAAGATGGGTGCAGAAGCTGTTCAGCAGTTGTTAGCACGCATAGACCTCGATAAGTTGTCTTACGATCTTCGTAATGCTGCGGCTAATGAGACTTCTCAGCAGCGTAAGCAGGAAGCTCTTAAGCGCCTTAGCGTTGTTGAAGCTTTCCGTGATGCCAATACACGTATCGAAAATCGCCTTGAGTGGATGGTGATGCAGTATATCCCGGTTATTCCACCGGAATTGCGCCCATTGGTTCCGCTTGATGGTGGTCGTTTCGCATCATCAGATTTGAATGACCTTTATCGTCGTGTTATTATCCGTAATAACCGTTTGAAGCGTCTTATAGAAATTAAAGCTCCTGAAGTAATCTTACGTAATGAAAAACGTATGTTGCAGGAGGCCGTAGATTCATTGTTTGATAATAGCCGTAAATCTAATGCTGTTAAGGCTGAAGGTGGTCGTGCTTTGAAATCACTCTCTGATGTACTGAAAGGTAAGCAAGGTCGTTTCCGTCAGAACTTGTTAGGTAAGCGTGTTGACTATTCCGGTCGTTCGGTTATCGTGGTAGGTCCTGAAATGAAATTACACGAGTGTGGTCTTCCTAAAGATATGGCTGCTGAATTGTTCAAACCATTCATCATCCGTAAGCTTATAGAAAGAGGTATAGTAAAAACAGTTAAGAGCGCAAAGAAACTGGTTGAGCGTAAGGAAGCTGTGGTTTGGGATATTCTTGAGAACATCCTGAAGGGTCATCCTATCATGCTGAACCGTGCCCCAACGCTTCACCGTTTGTCTATCCAGGCATTCCAGCCAAAACTGATTGAAGGTAAGGCGATACAATTACACCCTCTGGTTTGTTCGGCGTTCAATGCGGATTTCGATGGTGACCAGATGGCCGTTCACGTACCTTTGAGCAACTCTGCAATTTTGGAAGCTCAGATTTTGATGCTGGCTTCTCATAATATTCTTAACCCTCAGAACGGTACACCTATTACCCTTCCTTCACAGGACATGGTACTTGGTCTGTATTACATCTCTAAGGGTAAGAAATCTACTGAAACTGAAAAGGTTAAGGGAGAAAATAAAGCGTACTATAGCCCTGAAGAGGTAATTATAGCACACAATGAAGGTCGTGCAGATCTTCATGCTTGGATTAAGATCAAGGCGAACATGCGTAATGCAGATGGTACCCTTGAAAGCAAGTTTATCGATACTACAGTTGGTCGTGTGATGTTCAATCAGTTCGTACCAAAGGAAAATGGTTTCGTAAACGCATTGCTTACTAAGAAGTCTCTTCGTGAGATCATCGGTGAGATCCTTAAAAATACGAATATACCTAAAACTGTAGCTTTCCTTGATGATATCAAGACGCTTGGTTTCCGTACTGCATTCCGTGGTGGATTGTCGTTCAACATTAAGGATCTTACAGTTCCTGATGTTAAGGAACAACTTATCGCTAATGCACAGGTAGAGGTTGACGAAGTTTGGGAGAACTACAACATGGGTCTCATTACCAATAACGAGCGTTATAACCAGATCATTGATATTTGGTCTCGTGTCGATACCCGCGTTACAGAAACGCTTATCCGTGAGATGGCAGCAGACAAGCAGGGCTTCAACTCTGTGTACATGATGCTTGATTCGGGTGCGCGTGGTTCTAAACAGCAGGTTAAGCAGTTGGCCGGTTTGAGAGGTCTGATGGCAAAACCACGTCGTAGTGGTTCATCAGGATCTGAAATCATTGAAAACCCGATCCTTTCTAACTTTAAGGTTGGTTTAAGTGTATTGGAGTACTTTATCTCTACGCACGGTGCGCGTAAAGGTCTTGCGGATACCGCCCTTAAAACAGCGGATGCGGGTTACCTTACTCGTCGTCTGGTGGATGTGGCGCAGGATGTCGTTATCACTAACGAAGATTGCGGTACACTACGTGGTAATGCTACTTCAGCACTTAAGGATAACGAAGATATCGTGGAACCACTTTACGATCGTATCCTTGGCCGTACCTCATTACATAATGTATTCGATCCTATCAGCGAACAGCTTATCGTTAGCGCAGGTGAAGAAATAACTGAAGAAATAGGTAAGCGCATTGAAGATGCAGGTATCGAAACAGTTGAAATACGTTCGGTATTGACTTGCGAAAGCCGTCGCGGTGTATGCTCTAAGTGTTATGGTAAGAACCTTGCAACAGGTTACATGACGCAGAAGGGTGATGCAGTAGGTATCATTGCAGCACAGTCTATCGGTGAGCCGGGTACACAGTTGACACTTCGTACGTTCCACGTGGGTGGTGTGGCGAACTCATCTTCTACTGAGTCTCAGTTGGCTGCTCGTTTCGACGGTACAATACAGTTCGATGGTCTGCGTACTACTAAATACAAAGATGCGGAAGGCGAAGAGCAAATAGTAGTTATTGGCCGTACAGGTGAAGTGCGTATCGTTGACATGGCAAATGACCGCCTGTTGATTACAAACAACGTTCCTTATGGTTCTATACTGAAGGTAAGCAATGGTAAGAAAATCGCTAAGGGCGATGTGATTTGCACATGGGATCCGTTTAATGCGGTGATCATCTCTGAGATCAGCGGTACCATTAAGTTTGAAAGCATTATTGATGGCGTAACTTATCGTGATGAGTCTGACGAACAGACAGGTCACCGCGAGAAAGTGGTTATCGAAACAAAAGATAAAACAAAAATCCCTGCTATCATTGTTGAAGGCAAGGAAAACAAGTTGTATAACTTACCTGTAGGTTCACACATCATCGTTAACGAAGGTGACGAAGTACACAATGGTCAGGTTATCGTTAAGTTGCCACGTGTGATGGGTCGTAGCCGAGATATCACGGGAGGTCTTCCACGAGTAACTGAGCTGTTTGAAGCACGTAACCCAAGTAACCCTGCTATCGTTGCAGAAATAGATGGTGTTGTTGCTTTCGGTAGTGTTAAGCGTGGTAACCGTGAAATCATCGTTGAAAGCCGTGAAGGTTTGGTTAAGAAGTACCTTGTACCACTTACCCGCCACATCATGGTTCAGGATGGTGACTTCGTGAAGGCTGGTACATCATTGTCTGATGGTGCTACTACTCCTAGCGATATCCTGTCTATCAAGGGGCCTTTCGCAGTACAGGAATACTTGGTAAATGAAATACAGGAAGTATATCGTTTGCAGGGTGTGAAAATCAATGACAAGCACGTAGAAGTTATCGTGCGTCAGATGATGCGTAAGGTGAATATCGTTGATCCGGGTGATACTAAGTTCCTTGAAGAAGATACTGTTGATAAGTTCGACTTCATGGATGAGAATGACTGGATTTATGATAAGAAAGTTGTAACAGAAGCAGGTAACTCAGAAAAACTGCATCCGGGTCAGATCGTTACTTTACGTGAACTACGTGAGGAAAATAGCGTACTGCGCCGCGCAGATAAGAAACTGGTTGAATACCGCGATGCTAACCCTGCTACATCTTCACCTATGTTGTTAGGTATTACTAAGGCGTCATTGGGTACACAGAGCTGGATTTCAGCTGCTTCGTTCCAGGAAACAACTAAGGTACTGTCTCAGGCAGCTATCAACGGTAAATCTGATGGTCTGGTAGGTCTGAAAGAAAACGTTATCACAGGTAACCTCATCCCGGCGGGTACAGGTATGCGTGATTTCGATGACATGGTAGTAGGTTCTAAGGAAGAATTCGACCTTCTGATGACTCACCGCGATGTACTTCAGTTCGACGACGAAGAATAAGCATTTTAATTACGATCAATATTGCAAAAGCCGCTTCTAGTATAGGAGCGGCTTTTGTGTTTTTTGTAATCTTAATGAAATATCACATGGTAAAAGGAAAATACTTTTTATAGTTGTATTCTTAATTATAAAAGCATAGCGAACCAATTAAATATAAAATTGCAAGACTTAAGAGAACCAAATTCAATTATTATGATTTAGCTTTTCTCCCGCTTCTAAAGTCAGTAGCACGCCTGTGTAGAACCAATAATACCTACGTTTTTCTTACCTTTACATCAAATGTTACCAGATGATACCCGACATAAAATTGAGAATATCACTTCAGGAACTATCATTGAAGGGCAGCAAGATTCTTGCACAGCAATCAGAAATTCACTATGCCTTCGCTTTGCAACAAGTACAGCAGTTAAAAAAGACTTCGAAAGTAAGTCAGTCGATAAAGAAAGGCAGGCAAACTTCATAGAAGAGTATTGCAACAAATACAATTTTTGGTATTTGACTCAACTTGGAGAAGACCGTTATCTTACGAGAGGAGGTGAAGCTAGAGTATATCTTCATACCGATAATCGACATGTTATTAAGTTAAATGACGGTGTCTATTATGCAACATGGCTTGAGTTTTTGAATAGTATTTTACTTCATAATATCATTTTTGAGAATACATCGTATGAGTTAGTGGGTTTTGTGAAAGAGAATAACATTTTATATGCTGTACTCGAACAAGCATTTGTTATCTCTGATGCTCAGGTTGATTTAGAAGATGTAAAGAAAATTTTGGAATTTAACGGATTTGAGAACACCAGGCGAAGTGACTATGCTCATAAGGAGCTTGGTTTGATACTCGAAGATATACATGACGAGAATGTAATAGTTAATTCAGAAACCTTGTTCTTCATTGATTCGGTTTTCTACACTATATCTCCAGTAAGGTGAAACGCTAGATGTTGTCTCTGACTACGCCCTTGCTGTTGCCAGTCACCTAACCAGCACATGGAGTATTCGCTAATAAGGCTTCAGGATTGCATAATTTCTATAATGTCAAGTACACCTTTAATCAATAAAATCACTGATAACCCTCCCTCAACTTACTTTCCCAACGGTAAACCCACAATAAATTCTGAACCTGCATTCTGTTCAGATACTATATTGAATGTGCCATTCAGGCCCTTTACCAGATGCTTTACCAATGTCAGCCCGAATCCATAACCCTTTTCACCTTCAGTGCCATCGGCAGAAACTTCGCTATCTGCCATCAG
>CANGMZ010000056.1 GCA_947454715.1 Chitinophagaceae bacterium | reverse complement strand
TATGGCAGCTGATGTTACCGGAATTCTGCTAACACTCGATGTTACAGAAGAAGTAATTGACGAGGCAATTGCATGTAATTGCAATATGATAGTAGCGCATCACCCGCTTATTTTTTCAGGTTTGAAAAAAATATCTGGACGCAACTACGTGGAGCGAATAGTTATAAAAGCCATTAAAAATGATATAACCATATATGCAGCCCACACCAACCTCGACAACATGATCGACGGTGTAAATGATAAAATTGCTGATAAAATGGGGCTAATCAATAAAAAAATACTAGCACCGAAATCAGGAACGATCAGTAAACTATATACCTACTGCCCGGTTAACATTGCGGATAAAGTACGAGATGCCATGTTTGCAGCCGGAGCGGGCAGTATAGGGAATTATTCTGAATGCAGTTTTAATACAAATGGGCTAGGCACTTTTCGCCCATCTGCAGCTGCTCACCCAACTATAGGAACTGCCGGAGGGCCACGCCAACAAGAGAATGAAGTAAAAATAGAAGTATTAGTAGAAAAGCATAAGGAACAGGAAGTACTCGGTGCGATGCGTAGGGCACATATATATGAAGAAGTGGCGTACGAACTGATTCCGCTATCAAATACTAATCAGCAAATAGGTGCGGGTATAATTGGAGAACTGGCTATACAGATGTCAGAAACCGAATTCCTCACTTTATTAAAGACAAAAATGAAAGCTGATGGTATTCGCCACACACAGCTAAGCGGCAAAGCAATAAAGAAAGTAGCTGTATGTGGAGGTTCAGGTAGTTTCCTCCTAAACGATGCTATTTCACAAAAAGCAGATATATTTGTTACTGCCGATTTTAAATACCATCAATTTTTTGATGCCGAGGGGCGAATTATAATAGCCGATATTGGGCATTATGAAACAGAACAGTTCACCCCTGAAATATTTGAAATGGTTTTAAAGAAAAAATTCCCTAATTTTGCCATTCTTTTATCAAACGTATTAACTAATCCCGTAAAATATTTTCGCTGATATGGCCAATGTAAAAGACTTTTCAGTTGAGGAAAAGCTGGTTGCAGTCCTCTCTTTACAGAAGATCGATTCTAAAATAGATGAGATACAGACCCTGAAGGGCGAATTGCCAATGGAGGTTAAAGATCTGGAAGATGAGATCGCCGGCCTGCAGACACGTATCAATAATATTGACACTGAAATAAACACTATCAATACTTTCATAGAGAGCAAAACCGAAGCTAAAAAAGAAGCTGAAGCGTTGATCAAGAAATATGAAAAGCAACAAGATAATGTTAAGAATAACCGTGAGTTCGAAGCCATTAATAAAGAAATGGAAATGCAGGAACTTGAGGTTAGATTGAACGAAAAGCACATTAAAGATGCTACGTTCGACCTCAGAGACCGTACTAACGCACGTATTAAAACTGAAGAAAAAATATCAATAGTTGAAGAATCATTAGCACTAAAACGTGCTGAACTTGAAAAAATAACTATCGATACAGATAAGGAAGAAAAAGTATTGGCAGCAAAGTCAACTGAAGCTAAAGAAAAAGTTGACCCACGTTTATTGACAGCTTATGAGCGTATCCGCGCTAGCTATCGCAACGGTTTGGCTGTAGTATCAATCATGCGTGATTCTTGCGGTGGTTGCTTCAATGTTATTCCTCCGCAACGTCAATCTGAAATCCGTCAGCACAAAAAGATTATCGTTTGCGAACATTGCGGACGTATCCTTGTTGATTCAGACATGAATGACAAAGTTGGCATCAAGGCTTAATATTACATTTATACGATAATGACAAAAGGAGCCATGAGGCTCCTTTTGTCATTATCGTAACTTATTAATAACCAACTATCTACATTAATTTCATACAAACGCATACCTGGTTTCACTCAACCTTTAACAACCCGTTATGGGTTATTTACAGATATTTCACTATATTTGCACCACTAATCGAAAGATTGCAATCCCCCTTGGTTACCTTAAAGTATTTGGATATGACGATGATGAAATGGATTTTAAAGCGGAAAATATTGGTGTTGGCAATGCTGGCAGTGATGTTGTCTGCCAATGCGCAGAGCGTATCGTACATTACAAAGCACAAAACAATGACTTCTGAACTTTCTGAGCAATATGGTATCCCTTCTGCGGTGATACTTGCTGTTGCTTTGGTTGAATCTTCAGCGGGAAATGGTCATGCAGCAAAAAAGCTGAACAACCACTTTGGTATAGTTGGTAAAAACAATTTACAAGCTAAAAAAGGCTATCACAGCCGTTATAAAGAATACGACAGCGAACAGGAATCATTTATGGACTTTTGTCGTACTATCTCTAAGAAAGGTTTCTATGCGCGTCTTAAAGACAACGGAGATACAAAAGAGTGGGTAAAGGCAATCAGCCGTGCGGGTTATTCTGAACAACCTAAAGTATGGGAAAAAAGAATATTAAAGACCATCAAAGAAAACAAGCTGTAAAAAGTACTAAGTTTGATATCGGAATAAATTTCCACCTCTGTTTATGAACTATAATAAGAATGTCGTCGTATTCACTATTGTGTTTACGATCATTCTCTTGGTCTACTCTTTACTTTCAGCCATCTACCCATCATGCTCCTTTGGTCTTGATAATCTGAGTATAGTCTCTGATGTAGTTACTTACAAAAAAAACGCAGATTCTATTTCGGCAGCATGTATTCAGAAGAAAACAGACTCCGTTGCCAGTCAGGTATTACCTAGTGGTCCTAAAGACCTCAATCAGTATCTTACAGCAAAGAACATCACCGCTTTTTATACAGATAATACCATCGCTGCATTACCACAACTGATGCATAAGCTCAGTGAACTGAAACAGGGTAAGAAAAGGAAAATTCGTATCGCCTGGCTTGGCGATAGCTTTATTGAAGGTGATCAACTCACTAAAACCTTCCGCAGACAACTACAACAATACTTTGGAGGCAATGGAGTAGGTTTTGTACCCATCACTTCCATTACAGATGACGGTTTCCGTACTTCCCTATCTCAAAAGTGGACAGGCGATTGGAAAGAGGAGAATTTTAAAACAAAAGATCCTTCCGGCCCATTATTCTTATCGGGTCGTATGTATACTACCGCAAACGGCACAATAACTATCAAAGACCTTACCTTAGGTAAAGACAGCACACAAAAATTAGAAAAATCACTCATTTGCGGTCCTTTGGCAGGACCGGTAAATATATTGGTGAATGGTCAGCCAAGGCAATATACCGCAACCAAGAAAATAAACAGAATCGTGGTAGACAGCAGTAACAGCCACTCTGTAAGTATTACCATACAAAACGACAAACTCCATGTATATGGCGTTTCAATGGAGCCTGTGAGTGGTGTTATTGTTGATAATTTCTCATTTCGTGGCATATCAGGAGAAGAATTAGGTAAATTGGACACAGGCTTTTTAAGTGCTGTTCAATCAGAAAATACTTACGACCTTGTAGTATTGGAGTATGGTGTTAATGTATTATTCCGCCCCGACAACACTGATTTTTCATGGCACCATAAAAACATGATGCGTATATTACCTAAACTACGCACAAGTATGTCTCAGGCTGAGTTCTTGATTATAAGCACATCCGACAGGGGCTTCAGGTATGGCGATGTAGCAAAATCTGCCGTTGGTATCGACAATCTGGTGAAAACACAAGCACAACTCGCATTTGATAATAATCTGGCATTCTTCAATATGTTTGCTAGCATGGGTGGTGCAGGTACTATTGTGCGCTGGGCAGATAGCACACCTGTTTTAGCAGGGCATGACTATGTGCACCCTAACCCACGAGGAGCTGAAATACTAGGCAGTATGTTTTATGACTGCTTTATGAAAGACTTTGAGAAGGTAGCCGGAAAGCAACCAACACAACAACCTGCCGTATCACAAATTCCTGCTATAACTACCCAGTCAGAACAAATAAAAAAACAAGAATCAATAAAAGGGAAACAAATTATTATAAAGAAGAAAGACGCTACAACAATAAAGAAAACTATTCAGGTTGATAAAAAGAAAGAAATCGACGCACCACCACCACCAATAGATTCAGGTGCCAATTAATCTTCTTTAACATATAAAACAGTTTATCAAGCGCAACAGTAGTATACAATAATGAAACCATTATCAATAAATATCCCAACATTTGACCAACAGGCATTCCTGCATCAGTTCCTATATGATGCAAAAAATCCGCTGTTGTTTAATAATGGTTTCTTTGTCTATTTCTTTGCCATATTTATTAGTTTATACTTTCTATTCCGCAATAATAACATTGCCCGTAGCACTATTGTAAGCATATTCTCGCTTTACTTTTTTTATAAAGCAAGTGGTTGGTTTGTGGGCTTGGTATTATTAGCAGCTGTAGTAGATTATACATTATCCAACCTCATATTTACCAGACAAAAAACAGGCAGCAAGAAGGGCTTACTGGCATTAAGTATTATATTGAACCTAGGATTGTTATTCTATTTTAAGTACACCAATTTCTTTTTAGCATTTAGCAATCAGTTCTTTGCTACACACATTAACCCACTAAATATATTACTGCCGGTAGGTATTTCGTTCTATACATTTGAAAACATCAGCTATACCATTGATGTGTACAGAGGAGAATTTGAGCCGGAAAAGAAATTCATTAATTATCTGCTCTTCCTGTCCTTCTTCCCAAAGCTCATGATGGGCCCTATCGTTCGCGCTAAAGACTTTATACCACAGCTACACAAACCTTATGTTGTAACACAGTTCGACTTTGCAAAAGGTTTCTATCTTATTGTATCTGGCTTATTCAAAAAGCTCATCATATCAGATTACTTAACATTAAACCTTGTTAATTACATTTTCGATGATCCTGCACGCCATACCGGATTAGAATGTCTTGTTGCATTGTTTGCTTATGCAATAGTCATCTACTGTGATTTTAGTGGATATAGCGATGTGGCAATAGGTATTGCCCGTTGGATGGGGATTACAATTCCACCAAACTTTCTATCGCCTTATCAGAGTAAATCTATCACAGAGTTTTGGCGCAGATGGCATATATCACTGTCTAGCTGGCTAAAAGATTATTTATATATATTCTGGTTGGGTGGTAACCGAAAAGGCAAATTCCGTACGTATTTGCACCTGTTCATCACTATGTTATTAGGTGGCTTTTGGCATGGTGCTAACTGGACGTTTATTGTTTGGGGCGCAATGCACGGTACAGCATTAGCAGTCCATAAAATATGGATGGAAGTGGCTTCAGGCTTTATTAAGCGATTTGACACTAATCTCATTTATAATTTCTTCGCACAACTCCTTACCTTCTTATTCGTTTGTTTCTGCTGGATATTCTTTAAGGCTATAAACTTCGACATTGCCAAAGCAATGATACACCAGATAGTCTTCAATTTCGACTATAGTGTTTGGAGCGATTTCTGGGGTAATTACCATAATGTCATTTACCTAATGATATTGGGCTATGTAATACATTTAATACCGGACAATATGCCTGAGCGCATTATCCCTCGCTTACAGAAAGCGCCTTTGGTTGCATACATCGCAGTATTTTTGGTATTCCTTTTTGTGTATGCCCAGTTTAAATCGAGCACACCAGTAATGCCAATCTATTTGCAGTTTTAGGAAATAGCCTAAAAATGGAGGAAATACTATGCATTT
Source organism: Chitinophagaceae bacterium (assembly GCA_947454715.1). GTDB lineage: Bacteria > Bacteroidota > Bacteroidia > Chitinophagales > Chitinophagaceae > Flavipsychrobacter. Next base: position 14,489 of record CANGMZ010000056.1, on the reverse strand, counting down.
TATTATAGAAGATATTATTTTACAATACATCACTTTAAGACTTCACAACATCATTTTTCCCGTTTAGTATCTGCATTTTTAATAAGTTTGCAGTATGAAAGGCTCTTGGACTAAATTTTTACCTATCGTATTGGGCATTTTGTTTTTTATTGCCTGCAATGATTCAAAAAAAACTACTGAATTCAATCCTATTTACAATAGCGAACCTGCCCTGAAAGAAATTACTGAATCTATCAGTAAAAGCCCTAATGATGCAGGGTTATACTATAGCAGAGGTAAAATGCTGCACAAAATAAAGCAGGATACGTTGGCTATTAAAGACTTCAAAATGGCCGCTTCACTAGACACCAACAATGCTACCTATTACAGTGCTGTTGGCGATCTACTTTTTGAAAGTAAAGATCTTGACGGGTCAGTAGTATGGCTGCAAAAAGCCATTTCCAAAAACCCGACTGACCCTAAGGCGCACCTTAAAATTGCTAAACTTTTCCTGTACACTAAGGACTATCCTAAAGCATTTGAGCAAATCAATATTGTAATGCGTAAAGATGTCTACAATCCGGAAGCGTACTTCCTGAAAGGCATGGTGTATAAAGACATGAAAGATACTGCTAAAGCCATCTCTAGCTTCCAATCTGCACTACAGGTGGCACCTGATTATAAAGAAGCTACAGTGCAGCTAGGTCTTATCTATTCTGCAAAAAACGACCCATTAGCCATTAAGTATCTCGATAATGCATATAAAATGGATAGTTCAGATGTATTCCCAATGTATGCAAGAGGGGTATATTTCCAGAATCATAATCAATATGAAGAAGCTAAAATTGAATTCAGAAGATGTATTGTTAAAAACACACATTTCGTTGATGCTTACTTTAATATGGGTTACATATTAATGCAACAAGACTCCATTACAAAATCGTTCAATTTCTATGACATTGCCGTAAAACTGCAACCGGACAACCCTACTGCCTATTATGACAGAGGTGTTTGTTATGAAATGCTCAATAAGCTACCCGATGCTATCAATGACTACCGCAATGCATTGAAACTCGATACAGCTTATGCTAGCCCTAAAAACGCACTCAGACGACTGAACATCAAAACCCATTAATATCAATATTTCTCTTTAAAATAAATATTCCAATGGCATTAATAGCCCCCTCTATTCTCTCCGCAAATTTCCTTAATCTGGAGCAGGACATCAACATGATCAACAATAGCGAAGCTGACTGGTTTCACCTGGATGTAATGGACGGTCGCTTCGTGCCGAATATTACATTTGGTATGCCTGTAATAGCGGCCATGAAACCAAAAGCTCAAAAAACTTTTGATGTTCACCTAATGATTGTAGAACCTGAAAAATATATTGAAGGTTTTGCCAAAGCCGGTGCTGATATACTCACCGTGCATATTGAAGCCTCTACTCACTTGCACCGCAGCTTACAAATAATCAAGGCTAATGGCATGAAAGCAGGTGTGGCACTAAACCCGCATACACCGGTACATTTACTTACTGACATCATTGAAGATATTGATTTGGTTTGCATGATGAGCGTGAATCCGGGATTCGGAGGGCAAAAATTCATTGAGCGTACTTATCAAAAAATACGTGATTTAAAGCAATTAATCAACGAACGCGCGGCAAACACTTTAATTGAAATAGATGGAGGTGTAACACTGGCAAACGCCGGACTACTTATTGATGCAGGTGCAGATGTACTCGTTGCCGGAAATACGGTGTTCTCGTCTCCAGACCCTGTTGATACCATCAAAAGATTGAAGCAGGTAGGGAAATAAAATCTTTTCAAGTACGTTTAATAGAAGTATGCAGCTAAAGCGGTTAGGTTTATTCTTGGTTATATTACTCTTTTCTGTTTGTGCTAAGGCGCAACAGGCTGTAGTTGATGGTATTATCAAAGACGATTCGGGAAAGGTGATGGACCAGGTAGCGGTAATAGATTCCGCCACTCAGATAAATGTGTACACTACCGCTAAGGGCTATTATATGCTCAATGTTACTTCAGACAAAACTGTAACAATACTATATTATGCTCCCGGTCACTATCTGCAAAAAAGAACGATTACGCTTACTAAAGGTGAGATAAGGCATGTTAACGTAAAACTGAGAAGAAAAGAAAATGTAACCAAGGATGTAATTATCACCGACAAACATATCAGAAGAAACGCCGGTGATGTGATGGTGGTACTAAAGAAAGTAAACTTTATACCCGACGTATCTGGCGGAGTAGAGGGATTATTGAAACTGATGGTGGGTAGCCACAATGAGCTTACATCGCAATACAGTGTGCGGGGTGGCAATTTCGACGAAAACTTGGTATACGTCAATGACTTTGAAATATACAGGCCTTTTTTGGTCCGCCAGGGCCAGCAAGAGGGGCTAAGCTTTGTCAATAGCGACCTGGTGTCTAATCTTACCTTCTCCGTAGGTGGTTTCCAATCAAAATATGGCGACAAAATGAGCAGCGTGCTCGATGTTACCTATAAGAGACCAACTCAATTTGCCGGCTCTGTAATGGCTAGCTTACTGGGTGTTAACCTGCATTTGGAAGGTATTTCAAAAAATAAAAAACTAACGTATTTGTTTGGTGCAAGACAAAAAAGCAACCAATACGTATTACAGTCACAACCAACTAAGGGAGTCTATAACCCTTCGTTTACCGATGTGCAGGCATTACTAAATTACCGCATCAACAAAAACTGGGAAGTAGAAGCTATTGGCAACTATGCACGTAACAGATTCACATTCTTTCCTGAGACTCGTGTATCCAGCTTCGGAGTACTCAATCAAGCCTACCAATTGGATGTGTTCTATACAGGTGGAGAATTTGATCAATTCGACTCCCGTTTTGGAGGTATATCTACCACTTATCATAAAGATTCATCAAAACTACGTTTGAAATTTTTAGCTTCTGCATTTCAAACAAATGAATACGAAACCTACGATATAGGTGGCGAATATTTATTCGGAGAACTGCAAACGGACCAAAGCAAACAAGATTTCGGACAAATAAAGACCTATTTGGGTACCGGTTATATTCAGGATTTTGCGCGAAATTACTTGCAAGTAGGTGTAGGCGATGTGGGTTTGCGTGGATCTTATGATGCACATAAAAACTTTATTCAGTTTGGGGCTAATGTAACAACCACCAACATTAGCGACAATCTGCATGAATGGGAACGTAGAGACTCTAGTAGATTCAATAAGCCTTATGACCCCAATGCGCTCACAATGGCTTATTTCTACCATTCTTCTGCTGATTTCAACTACACCCGTCTCAGTGCTTATATACAGGACAATATCCGTTTCGACTCCGCAGATAAATTCTCCGCTACAGTTGGTGCAAGAGTCAATTATAGCCTGCTGAACAATGAGCTATTGATCAGTCCGAGAATTAATGTGTCTTACAAGCCTTCTAAAGGAAAAGATGTTGTTTATAAATTATCCGGCGGTCTATACCAGCAACCACCTTTCTACAGAGAAATGCGGGATCTTGCCGGCGCAGTAAACAAAGACCTGAAAGCACAAAAATCTTTACAAATAGTAGGAGGGGCCGATTATAATTTCAAAATGTATGGCAGACCATACAGGGTTACTGCAGAAGCATATTACAAAAGCCTTTGGGATTTAGACCCCTATTTTTATGACAATGTACGCATCAGATACACCGGCAAAAATGATGCAATAGGTCGTGTTTACGGTGGCGAGGTACGTCTTTATGGCGACTTGGTAAAAGATGCTACATCATTCATCAGCATAGGTATTCTTAAAGGAGAACAAAAGATAACAGACAGCGGCAATATAAGTGGCTATAATCAATACTTTCCGCTACCGTCAGATCAGCGATTTACATTGGGTATGTATTTTGAAGATTACCTTAAAAGAAACAAAAATTTCAAGGTTCATGTAAACATGATGTATGCTACAGGTTTGCCTGTTGGTCCACCAAACGGACATTTATATCAGAATACACTACGCCTGCCTGATTATAAGCGTGTAGATATCGGGTTCTCGGCTTTATTACTCGATGCAGAAAGACACAACCACCCGGCACATAGTTACTTCAATGCACTACACAGTATTTGGGCTAGTCTTGAAATATTTAACCTGTTGAGCATACAAAACACACTGTCTTATAGCTGGATACAAGACAACAGTACCAACAACCAATATGCAGTACCAAATAGGCTTACAAGCCGATTACTTAATCTGAAAGTATTGTTTAATTTTTAAATAAAACATAACAGCTATCCTTTAAAAGCCTTGCTGGTAAAGGATTTTAAAAAAAAGTTGAAAAAAGTTGAAAAAAAGTTTTGTAGAGAAGATTATATGCCTATCTTTGCACTCCCTTACAGCAACAAACAAGGGCAACAAAATAAAAACAGTTCATTACTTCTTAGTAATATAGTTCTTTAAAATGATGATATCGTAGCTCAGTTGGTAGAGCAATACACTTTTAATGTATGGGTCTTGGGTTCGAGTCCCAACGATGTCACTTTTTGAAAGCCTCGCATTAGCGGGGCTTTTTTTTTGTCGTTTTTCAAGTAAACTCCACTCACTATAGTATAGTTATTTATGTTTTTTATCTGCGTTTGCAATACACCACTGCAATACACATATTCTGATTAATTCAGGAAACAAAAAGCCATGATATTTGAATAGTGTCCTCGACGCGAAAGAGAGATTGGCCCTACTTCACAATACTCACAAAGTCATAATAAGAAATCCATTCGGAGGTTTCTTTGATAAAGACATCTGTGGCTGCTTTATCAAGAAATAGTTTGTAGTCAAACTTAGGATAAGTTGTAGAAAAATATCCGGGGTAATACCAAGGTAAATTCTTCTTCACACAAAAATTATACTTCAACAAAACAAGGTATTTACCCATGCTATATTTCTTGTAAGCATGGTCGTAAAAATTGATGATTCCTGCTATTGTTTCTAAACCCAGGTCAAACACCCCTGCTGCTATTAATTTGCCATTATCTCTTATCTCTATCACCCATGTATCATACACTACCCTATTTATATCTATCAGCACATTTTCCAAAGAATCAGCAGCATGAAAATCAATACCGGAAAAATAAAGTCGGTGCAACTCCACCAATTCAGGTGTAAGGCTAAACGGCCTGTAAGAAACAGTAAATTGCTTATTCAACTTTATTATTGCCAAGCTGCTTTTACTCAATTGCACATTACGCACATTATATCTTAGCCAATAAACTGGATATGTATTATCATCTCCCTGTGGCTGCAACGAGTGTGTAGTAAATATGTGCATACCCATACGATACCATCCCTTAGATAAGAACAGATCAAGTAACGCACCTTTAACAGGATTTATAAACCCTATTTCAAAATCTTCAGCCATTTAAGTGGCAATATAATACATGGATTTAATTAAACAACCTGATTCATGCTCTGAGGAGAAACATTACAGCATGACAACAACCTTAGGTGAATATATAGCACGACTAAGACTCTTCAATTCCACCTTCCCATCTCAATGAGATATGATACCCTTCATCTGACGATGTTTTCATTTGTGCTTTTAGCTGCTTAGACAACAATTGCAACAGTAGCATCCCGATACCTGTTCCTGCTACTACACCGGGCTTCACACCCGGACCATTATCGCTGTAGTTAAATTGAACATAAGAGACCCTGGCACCCTTTTCATTCGTCACAAAATCTACAGCATAAGAAAGTATTAGCCGAGGATTGCTCTTTACCGGATAAACATACTTATAGAAGTTTACAAGCAGTTCATTCAATATTAAACCAACAGAAATTGCCTGATCAATATCAACAAATATCGACTCGCTATCTAATCTGAAATCAACCGGTTGGTTTTCATTTATATATATCGCTGATATTTCATTAAATAGCTTTTGAGTATACTCTACCATATTCAGTTGAGAAAAGACATTTGTCTGATACAGATTTTCATGTACCATAGCCATTGATCGTATTCTCGACTGGCTTGATGCAAATATTTTTTTCAGTTCTTCGTCATCAGACTTCATCGCATCAAGCTCCAGCAGACTGTAGATAACCGTTAAGTTATTCTTTACCCTGTGATGCACTTCTTTAAGCAGAATCTCTTTTTCCTCAAGCGATTTCTTAAGTGTAATCTCTTGCTTTCTTCTTTGCGTAATATCTCTAAAAAACGCTTGAACACCATCAATGTCTTTTGACAACTTTGAAGGAGAGATATTCCCTTCCATCACAATTATGTTTCCTTTACTATCTACAAACTCAAGCTCTATACCTGTTGCCGATCTACCCTGAATTACATTATCAAATACCAACTGAAATTTTTCATTTGACTGGCTGGTAAGATATGATTTTAGTGGCATGTAGGTAATCTCCTGCTTTGTAAATCCTAATGTCTTTGAAAACGATTCACTATGGAAATAAATCGCACCATCGTTTCCTACACTGATGATAATATCTAATGAGCTTTCAAAAATAAATCTGTATCGTTCTTCGCTTCGTTCCAGCTCTACACGTGTCAATTTCTGGTCTGTAATGTCCAGCACTGTACCCAATAAATATTGATCTTCCTGCTTACTATCTACTACCACAAGGTTTACCAGAACTGTCTTCTGTCTGCCGCTTTTAAGTATAATATCCTCCTCATAGTTAACTACTTTTTTATAGCCCTTCAGCATTAAAGCTATAGCAGCAGTACTCTTCGGGCTTAGAATATCTTTTAGATTTTGAATGTGTTTGCTTTCATTATTTTCAAGTATGCTATCAAACGCCGTATTATTGGTTAATATCTGCCCGGCTGTACTTGCTTTAAACACACCGGCAGTATTGTTGTAGAACAAAGCTTTATACTCCTTTTCAGAATATTGTAACTCTAATTCTATATTTTTACGATCTGTAATATCAATACCAAAACCAAGAATGAACAATAGCTTACCCTCTTCGTTAAGTATTGGAGAAAAACGCCTCATCGTTGTTCTTCTGTTATTACCTGTACCAACTGTTTCATCCTCAATTTCGTACGTAGCATTGTCTCTTACGCACTTTTCAAAATATGCTCTCCTGCGTTCAGCTATTTCAATAGCCATTCCTCGCTCTTTTACATACTCAAAATCGTTCTTACCAATGATCCACTTCCTTACTTCATCATTTTTTATAGCAAACCGATTCACGAATACATACCTGTGCTGCTCATCAAATATGACCAAATCTACAGGTACGTTATTTAATACCTGCTCATAAAAAAATATTTTATCTCGCTTCTTCTTATTTTCAAAATAGATGCCAGTGATATCATTCAGTACGACTACATAATACTCATCATCTTCTGCATACGACATTACACATTTGAATACCTGTTTCTTAAATCTAAATATGAAATCAGAGGGAGACAATTGAGCAGAAAAATAATTATTAGCTTCTTTACTGTTACTACAGAACACAAAAAAAGAATAAGCGTAATCTTCAGCAGCCTTGTTATTAAAAATTAATGCTTTATTGGTATTGAATATAAAAACCGGTTGTGGTATATTATTAAAAACATTAAATTTCGATAAAAGTATTCTTCCTGAATGAGGTACCTCATCAGTATTGATTACTACTTTTTTGCTTTCGTCCCACAACATCATATCGAAGATTTATTCACCACAATATACTCCTCAGTACAAACCAACTTTCTAGAAAATTAAAATCTCAATATTTCTGTTAGTGTGTCGAACATTAATGGCTTAACTACAAATGAATGGTAAATAGTATTTTTTAACTTCTCTAACGTAAGCGGGTCAGTACTTCCTGAAACATAGACTATCCGAGCTTTACAGTCGGGAATAGACATCACAAAATCAACCCCATCCTTATCTTGCCCTAAGAGAATATCCATTAAAATTACATCAGGTGCTTCCGTATTTACCAAGTGTTTAAACTCTTCAAAATTGTGTGTTTTACCAATTACCGTCCCCCCGCACTTAATAACAAACTTCTCATGCAAATATGCTATCAGTTCATTGTCTTCTACAATCAATACCTTTTTAGACATTTCACATAATTTTTATGTTCCAAATGTAGATGAAAACTACTAACTAATTACCACTATAATTAGTAAATTATTTTATTCAAACAACTTATACATAAATTAAATAATAATATAAAATATTCATGAGTTTTATTTGCAAAGAAATAAAAGCCATTAGATTACATTATCATAAAAAATCACCGCATCACTAACTTAAGTAGTATAGCCAATCTCCAAATAAAGTAATTTCGCTAAGTATTATATATTAATTTCAGCATGCAACCATTTACATCAATTACCCAACTGAATATCGGTATTATTGAAGACAATACTGAACTTCGCGAGAGTATTAAAGACTATTTTGACCTAAAAGATGTTTACAAAATTATCTTCTCGGTTGGAAACTTATCTGACTTGGTATATCCAAATAATCAAGTGCAACCAGATTATATCTTACTTGATGAACATCTGGAGAATTCGTCCGGAATACAAGCAATTCGCTCACTTAAGAAAAAATTCCCATCAACAAATATTGTGGTTATCACGGGCGACGAGAACCCTAAACTAATTGTTGAAGCGTTAGAAAACGGGGCTAGTGGTTTTTTACAAAAACCATTTATGATTAGTCAAATTGAGTTAGTGTTTAAAGGTATATATGATAATGGTAGCTACCTGCAGCCTGTCACAACTACTAAATTGATAAAGGCACTGAATAATGACAATGAATCTTTAAAGGAGAAATTTGAATTACTCAGTAAAAAAGAGCAGGAAATAGCCCAATTTCTTATAGAAGGAAAGAGTTATAAGGAAATTGCTACTATTATAAAAAAAACATTTCATGCCGTAAACTACCATATCAAGAATATGTATGTTAAGTTTGGAGTTAATTCTAAAGCAGAATTAATTTACAAACTAAATAACTAAAGTATGAATATTCTAATAGTTGATGATGATGCCCTTGTGAGATATACCTATAATCGATTCCTGGAAAAGCACTTCAACGTATTTCAAGCTGAGGATGGAGTTATTGGGATTGAAATACTCCGAAAAGAGCAGGATATTTCAAAAATACTATTAGATGTTTATATGCCGGAAATGGATGCATTCGGTTTCATGAGGGTAATACAAACTGACCCTGAATTATCAAAACGATATTTTGAAATCTTTTTAATATCTAATCTGAATAAAGAAGACATATTAGATACATTAATCAAACAAAATATTGACATGAAATATATCAGGAACATAATTAAGAAGCCAGTTGATATGCAAATGTTAACTGCAATAGTTGAACTATAATATTAATCACTAGTTTCTTTTTAGAAACTAGTGCAATTTTAAAATAACAACATGAGTGCTATATATATAGACGATGATGCAATAACCCGCTTTTTTGTACTTAAATCCCTTAAAATGAAGGGGTTTAATATACATGAAGCAGGCAATGGGAAAGAAGGGATTGAGGTAATAAAAAGCAACTCAGACATTGATACTGTGTTACTCGATTTGAACATGCCGGTTATGAATGGTTATAATTTTCTTAATGAAGTGTCAAAAGATACAAGTCTTACACATTTAAAAATTATTGTAACATCAGCAGTAGGCAAAGACATATTTGTTAAAGAGGCACAGAATAATAATATTAGTATTAATCAAGTGGTTGGCTATCTTGAAAAACCAATTCACTTACCTGATTTGATTTCCTATTTATCAGTAAACTAGATCATACCAGAAAATAATAATGGGGGACTTTTCTTTTAGCAGTGAGCAATTTGGTGCATTATTCCCCTATTATATATGTATTGATCAATATGGTATAATAACTTCTTTTGGCAATAGCATTCCTGACACCTGTGGCATTGTGAATGGAATGGAATTTTCGGATGCTTTTAGCTATAACAAAGAAAATAAGGGCAGAACGGGTTTAGATGGTGTTCAAATGAACCAAGAAGCCATTATTCAATCCTTCAACGACCCTACTTTTTGCTTCAAAGGGCGCTTTGAACAAATGAACTCGCCTAAACAATTTGTATTCATTGGTAATCCATACCTCATGGGTGCAAAAGAGAAGAAAAGTGATTTGCAAAGTGTTCAGTTCGTATCCCTGTTAAACAAATTACATAGTGTTTTCAAGCAGAATGGCATACATAAAATTAATTGGCAAAAACTGTCGGAAGACCTTATAAAAAGCAAGTACATTGACGATGTAGAGATGATAAATGAGCTATACGGCATTACAGTTTCCGACAATGTTAATGGGCAGGCATTTTGGTGCAATGTTAAATTTGAAGAACTTTCCGGCAGATCATTTGAAGAAGTAATAGGTAAAAGACCACGTAGCTCTATATATGGAAAGACATCAGTATACATAGATAGTAATTATGTAGATACGATGGTCAAAAAAGGCATACCGTTTTATTTTGAAAATATTGGCACCTCAAAATTAGGTCGTGAATTTTGGTTCGGAGCAATTGTACAACCTGTTTATAATACTGACAATGAGATTGTTGGGCGACTTCATATTATTAAGGATATTACAACCCGAAAAGTAAAAGAATTAGAAATAGAGGAAAATGAAAACCTTTTAAAACTAGCTGTGGAAGCTGCGAAAGCAGGATTGTGGGCTTATGACATTTTAACAAAAGACTTCAAAGTAACTGAAGAATACAAAAAAATATTAGGGTTTGATCCATCGCACGACATTACGTACGAAGAGATGGAAGCGAGAATTCATCCCGAAGATGCAGCATATCTTCAAAATGAGATTCATCCCTACCTAAACATCGATAACCCGAGCTTTGTTTTTGAACATAGAATAAACTTCAATGGGGCATATAGATATTTTAATGTAAAAGCCAATTGTATAAAATTTGCGGCTGACGGAAGCCCAATTAAAATAGTAGGCACGTTGCGGGATGTTACTGATGAGAAGGAAAAGATTCTGGAAATTGAAAAACAAAGAAAATTCTATCATAAAATACTGGACGAAATACCGGCAGATATAGTTATTCTATCTCCTGAGCATAAGTATATATACATTAATAAGAAAGCTGTAATTAATGAAGAAATAAGACAGTGGCTTATTGGGAAAGATGATTTCGACTATTGTCGTATGAAAGGTATAGATGACCGTCAAGCTAAAAAAAGACGAGATCAATTTAACCAGGCAACCACCACAAAACAATCTGTCAGGTTTATTGAGAAAAAAGAAGGCTCCAATGCCGTTCAACACATGCTCCGTGTTTTTTACCCTGTGATAGAAGAATCAGGAAACATAGAACTGATTATTGGATATGCATTGGATATTACTGAGCAAGTTGAAAATGAAAAGTATGCACAACAGCAAGAAAGAAGGATGAAAACCATTCTGGATATTTCAAGTGATGGCATTTTCAGGTGCAAACCCAATGGGGATGTGATTATGTGCAATAAATCATTCCTAAAAATACTCAATAAAGACTCTGAAAAAGGGCTTAATCTTTTTGACCAAATTAGTGACTGCGAAAAAGAAAGATTAATAAGAGAAGCCGAAAATGCAATGGCAACAGGCCATACTGAAGTTGGCATGCTTACACTAAAAGAAAAAATAAATGGAGAAGTAAAACATATTGAATACCATCTGAACCTGACTACTGCGAGTAACTCAAAAACATTTAGCGGAAGAATAGCAGATGTTACTGCTGTAGTCATGAAGGAGAAAAATATGCAAATCGCTATTGAAAAACAGATACAACTAAATAAATATAAAACCCAGTTTATTCATATCACATCACATGAATTAAGAACACCGTTAACAATTATCCAATCTAATTCAGAGATATTACAGCTCTGCTACGAAAACCCCGCATTGCTGAAAAAGAAAGACCCTAAACTACTTACTGACAGAATAATAAAAGAAGTAGAGTTAATGACCGACATCCTTACTCAGTTACTGATGGTGAGTAAAATTGAAGAGGGGAATATGGAGGTAAATAAAGCAACTGTTAACATCAAAGATTTTATCAATAATGATGTTGTTAATATTTTCAGCCCTCACTCCGATGGCAGACAAATACAAGTAAATATCCGTAATGAAATTACAACATGGTATTTAGACCCTAAAATATTAAGACATGCACTTATTAACCTGATTAGCAATGCTTTCAAATATTCCTATAATAAACAACCTCCGGAATTATCCGTCACACTCGAGAACAATCAATTAATATTCAAAATTACAGACTTTGGTATAGGCATTCCTGAAGAAGAACAACAGCAACTGTTCCAATCATTCTACAGAGCATCAAATGTTGGTGTAATATCTGGTACCGGTATTGGGCTTATGGTAGTAGACTATGCTGTCAAAAAACACAATGGCACTATTGAGCTCAATAGTGAAATAAATAAAGGATCAATTTTTACACTCACTATCCCAAGATAAAACAATGACAACGCCAACAATATTAGTCGTAGAAGATGATGATAACCTTAGGGAGGCTATTTGCACATTCATTGAGATAAATGAGCTTAACTGTGTAAGTGCTGCTAACGGCACAGATGCAATGAGCATACTCAAATCACAAAGAGTAGATTTGACCGTATGCGACATTAACCTACCAGACATTCTTGGAACAGATATACTTAAACAAGTACGGCAAGATCCGGTATTATACAAATTGCCTTTTATCTTTTTGTCTGCATTTGCAGATAAAACAGATGTAAGCAAGGGAATGAATTTGGGTGCTGACGACTATATTACAAAGCCATTTTCTCAAAAAGTTTTGATTGAGACTATAATGGCTCGTTTGCAAAAAGCCAAACAGGATAATATACACTTTAACCGAGAAATAAACAGCAAAGTATTAGCAGCAATCAATAGTAACTTATCGCATGAAATTATCACTCCACTAAACGGAATAATAAATGGGGCCTATTTTATTAATACGCTTCCAAATGAAATAACAGTAGCTGAAATGAAAGACACATTTGTATCAATCTATTCGGCTAGTTTGAGAATGAAAAGGGACATTCAAAACATTATTACATCATCTACCCTACTTTCTGACGATCAAACGGAAATCAAGGATGATGAATTTACCACTGGTATTGATGTCAATAATGAGCTGCATAAAATCGTAAACATGTATAACGACTTTACCAGATCTTCAATAATAAATACACAGATAGAAGAGGTAAACAAATGGACAGGCTCTGCAAAATACTTGCGTATAATATTTACTGAGCTTATTGACAATGCTTTGAAATTCAGCACTGAACTATCTCCAATCAACTTATTTCTGAATAAAACTGTCAGCGGATTTTCATTTACTGTAACGAATGCTGTAAATCAGGATTTCAAACTCAACATAGACGAAGTAGAACCTTATAAAAAATTCCATCAAGATGACTCTAACAATGGGCTTGGCCTTGGTCTTTTTGTAGCTAAATCTTTATGTCCATTCTTCAATCTTAAACTAACTTCTGAACTGAATGGCAATAAGTATTCTTTTGTAGTTCAAACTCTATAAATACGCACTGCATAGCATACAATAGCCGGCAGTACAGTAGTATTGCCGGCTATTGTATGCTATAATATACCTATTATTCTATTGGTAAAGTAATATCAAATGTAGTGCCTTTATCCTGCTCACTTCTAAAACTAATAGCACCATTGTGTTTCTTGACTACATAATCAACTACCATTAATCCTAAACCAGTACCTTGAATATAACCGGCATTTGATGCTCTGAAAAATGCAGAAAACAATTTGCTTTGCTCTTCTTTAGGAATGCCAATACCATAATCTTCTACTTCAAATATCAATTTATTACCTTCCACCATTACACGCAGAACAGGTGATTCTTTATTAGCAGAATACTTAAATGCATTATTAATAAGATTAACAATTGCGTGTTTCATCAGCTTTCGATCAATATTATTGACAATTAAATCATTATCCATCTCCACCTTCAACAATCGTCCATCGATATGAGGTAAATAATGATCTTTCTGAATGCCAGTAATAAATTCTCTCACACTCAACCTATCCGGGCTTAACTCCATGTTACCCGTTTCAATTCTACTGATCATCATTAATTCATTCAGAATATCCGTCATGAGCTTAACCTCTTTAATTATCCTTCCAACCATTACATCCGGCTTAAGTTTGGCTATAGCCGGGGAGTCTGAGCCATGTATCAGCTCCAGTATTTCAGCATTAGAATTAATAATAGAAAGCGGTGTTCTGAGTTCATGAGATGTAATACGAATGAATTGAGATTTAGAATTATTTAATTCTTTTTCTTTTTCTATAACACGCTTCAAACTCTTTTCTTTATTTACAATTTCAGTGATGTCTGACAATCGACCAACAAAAGTCAGATCCTCATTTTCTATACCCTTTGTAAATGTAAAATCAAGATATTTTTCGCCTTCAATATCTCCATTATCAACAATATGAATAACACCTGCTTGTGATACGCC
>CANGMZ010000055.1 GCA_947454715.1 Chitinophagaceae bacterium | reverse complement strand
TTTACGGTTACGCGGCAATTTGTACATTCTACTAGCATAGTGTAGGTTTGTTATGTTCAAAGATAACAAACGGATGTTGCTCTGCAAGCGTGGCGAGTATCTTTGAATTATGTTACATATATCATCTACAACCAACTATAATCACTATAGATAATATATTCGTAAGTAACTTACCTTTAGGATAAAGATGTATGTCTACTTTGTCCCAACTCGACAAGAATTACCCTTTTTAGATTAACAAAAGGGCCTTGTGTCGATGATGTAACAACTGAAATTGCATCAATCGTTCATTCATTTTAATCATTCTTTACATTACTTTTGAAAAGCAATGAGTCTGTTTCGTAAAAAATCTGTTGACGTAATTATAAAAGAAGCTGCCGAAGGTCTAGGTGACGGACATGGAAGTGGCGAAATGAAAAGAATACTGACCACCCGTGACCTTACCTTTATGGGTATAGCGGCAATAGTAGGTGCCGGTATTTTCTCTACTATAGGTGGCGCAAGCTATGCGGGTGGTCCGGGTATAATTCTGCTGTTTTTATTTGTGTCGGTAGCCTGTGGTTTTTCGGCATTATGCTATGCTGAATTTGCAAGTATGGTGCCGGTATCTGGTAGTGCATATACCTATTCTTATGTTGCATTTGGTGAAATCATAGCCTGGATAATAGGTTGGGATTTGCTTATGGAATATGCCATAGGAAATATAGCAGTTGCCATTTCATGGAGCGACTATTTCACCTCCCTGGTCAATCATATACATATAGGTTCATACGCACTGCATGTTCCCGAATACCTATGTACTGACTACTGGACAGCAAAAGGACAAGCAAGTGAAGAAGCGAGACTGGCTTGGGCCAATGCACCCGCAATAGGGAAGTTTAAATTGATATGCGACCTGCCTGCATTTCTGATAACTGTATTAATTACGCGCATCATTTATATTGGCATCAAAGAATCGAAAAGGTCTACCAATGCAATGGTTGTGTTGAAACTCGGCATTATCGTTTTGGTAATGGTAGCCGGTGCATTCTATGTGGACACAAAAAACTGGAGCCCATTCTTACCGCACGGAATAAGAGGGGTATTGAGTGGTACTGCTGCGGTATTCTTCTCTTATATAGGTTTTGATGCTATTTCTACGACTGCTGAAGAATGTAAAAACCCTCAGCGCGACTTACCTCGGGCAATGTTCTATTCACTCATCATCTGTACAATAGTATTTGTTGCTATTGCATTAGTACTAACAGGTATGGTGAGCTATGACAAATTAAATGTAGGCGATCCTTTGGCATTTGTTTTTGGCAACATTCAAAGTAAGTTTGCGCATACCCTTGCAATAATAATATCTGTAGGTGCAGTTATTGCCACCGCCAGTGTGCTGTTGGTGTTCCAGTTGGGACAACCACGTATCTGGATGAGCATGAGTCGTGATGGTTTACTGCCTCCGGTATTTGCCAAAATGCACCCAAAATATAAAACACCTTCATTCTCTACCATACTCACCGGTGTAGTAGTGGGTGTGCCGGCTCTTTTCCTTAATCTGGATGAAGTGGTTAACCTGACCAGTGTGGGTACTTTGTTTGCCTTTGTCTTGGTTTGTGGTGGCATCGTAAAGTTCCATAATGATAAAAACAGACCACAATCAAAATTCAAAACACCATATATAAGTGGCAAATGGGCAGTTCCTGTTTTATTTATAGCTGCGGCATACCTTTTGTGGACATTTAACCATGAGTCTGTTGTCAACTTCTTTACATCAGGAGATAAGATAGGACCTGTAATGAGAATATCCGTATCAGAGAAAGTACCTTATATAGGTTTCGGACTTTTGTTTTTCATTACTGCAGTGCTATCATTTATCAACAAGTATTCATTGATACCTATTATGGGCTTTTTATGCTGCACTTATTTACTGAGTGAATCCGGCACTACTAACTGGCAACGTTTCCTGCTTTGGTTGTTAGTGGGTTTGAGTATCTATTTTCTGTATGGGTACAAAAACAGTAAACTAGGATTGAAAATGAAAGCAGCTATGCTTAAAAGCAGTACAGTATAGAACTGAATAAAACAAAGTAATAGCCATACACTATACGATTTGATAATATTTAGATTGTAGAAAAATCAGAACTTTAGAATATGAAAACGAAACAAGAAATAGTAGAGAATTGGTTGCCTAGATATACCGGGCAAAAACTGGAAGATTTCGGCAAATACATCCTTTTATGCAACTTCAGTAATTATGTGAACATATTTGCGGATATGCATAATGTACCTGTAGTGGGTCATGATAAGCCAATGCAATGTGCCACTTCCGGAGATATCACAATTATCAATTTTGGTATGGGTAGCCCAACCGCAGCTACAATGATGGATCTTTTATCAGCTATAGCACCCAAAGCAGCACTATTTTTAGGCAAGTGCGGTGGACTGAAGAAAAAGAACAATGTTGGTGATCTTATATTACCAATCGCAGCAATTAGGGGTGATGGTACCAGCAATGATTACTTTCCTCCTGAAGTACCTGCACTACCCTCTTTTGCACTGCAAAAAGCAATCTCTACAACTATACGCGACTACAACATGGACTACTGGACAGGCACTGTCTATACTACCAACAGACGTGTATGGGAACATGATGAAGAGTTTAAAGACTATTTGAGAAAGGTAAGAGCAATGGCCATTGACATGGAGACTGCTACTATCTTCTCCACAGGTTTTTATAACGAAATACCTGTAGGTGCACTATTATTGGTATCTGACCAACCAATGATACCCGATGGCGTAAAGACCGCCGAAAAAGATTCTGCTGTGACTAAGAATTTTGTTGATACACATATCAAGATAGGTATTGATTCTTTGAAGCAATTGATCAATAACGGGCTTACAGTTAAGCACATGAAATTTTAATGACAATAAACAACACTATACTGACGGTAAAGGACCTGCACATTTCTTTTAGTGGCGTGCAGCCTTTTACCGCAGTAAAGAATCTATCTTTTACAATTGAAAAAGGTAAAACACTGGCAGTTGTTGGTGAAAGCGGGTCAGGAAAATCACTTACCGCACTTGCCTTAATGGGATTGTTACCTAAGAATGCTTCCCTTTCAGGCTCATTATTACTCCAAACATCCAAAGAAGAAATTACAGACCTTGCTATTCTCAGTAATAAGAATGGTAAATTACCCATGAATATCAGAGGAAATCTGATCAGCATGGTGTTTCAGGAACCTATGAGTGCCCTAAACCCTGTAATGTCTGTGGGCAAACAGCTACAAGAAGCTATTGCTACGCATCAAAACATCAGTAAAAAAGAGGCAAAAAAAATAGCAATAGAATGGCTTAAAAAAGTGCAGCTCCCCCAACCCGAACAGATGTATGATCGGTATCCGCATCAGCTATCGGGTGGACAAAAGCAGCGAATTATGATTGCCATAGCTATGTGCAATCATCCGGCATTACTTATAGCTGATGAACCCACAACGGCTTTGGACGTAACTGTTCAACAAGAAATCATACACTTGATGCACTATCTGCAGCAAGAACATGAATCTGCAATGATATTTATTACACACGACTTGGCTCTAGCTGCAACTATTGCAGATCAGGTGTTGGTGATGTTTAAAGGCGAAGTAATGGAGTATGGCAACACACAACAAGTGCTTCAAAATCCCCAACACCCATATACACAAGCATTGCTCTCTTGTAGGCCATCTGCTGACCACAAGGGGAAACCATTACCGGTTGTTGCTGATTTCATGAATGCAACACTTGCAGCATCAAGTAAAGTGCCCATCAAAAATGAAATTGAAACTTCACTAACAAGTCCATTACTATCTGTCAATGATTTAAAAGTATGGTTTACCCAACAGACAAATATAATGGGGCAACCAACTCAGTATTTCAAAGCTGTGGATGGCGTTTCTTTCCATATAAATAAAGGAGAGATATTAGGACTTGTAGGGGAAAGCGGTTGTGGTAAAAGCACAATAAGTAAAGCACTTATTGGTCTGGTACCGATAAACAGCGGCAGCGTATTATTCAGAAATAGAGATTTGGCCACCTTATCATTACCTCAATGGCGGGAAGAACGCACGCACATACAGATGGTTTTTCAAGATCCGTATTCTTCTTTAAACCCTCGAATGACAATTGGGGATGCGCTAAAAGAACCTATGTTTGTGCACAATATAGTATCACCGGGCGAATTGGATAAAGAAACCCGCCGGTTGATAGAACTTGTTCAGATGCCTGCAACTGCACTGACTAAATATCCCCATGAATTTTCAGGTGGCCAAAGACAACGTATCGGAATTGCCAGAGCATTATCATTACGCCCTGAACTATTGATATGCGACGAAAGTGTTTCTGCATTAGATGTAAGCATACAGGCACAAATATTAAACCTACTACAATCATTGCAAATAGAGTTTGGCCTCACCTACCTGTTCATTTCACATGACTTATCAGTTGTACATTATATCAGTGACCGAGTTATGGTCATGCAGTCGGGAAAAATAGTAGAAAGTGGTGCTGCTTCACAAGTACTCAAACACCCATCAAATGAATATACAAAGCGTCTAATTGCAGCCATACCTTAGGCAGAAAGTAGCTTTGAAAAATCAGCTTTGAAGACAAGCTGTATGATAAAATAGAAAACAACAGCTAACTAGTTTTTGATAACTTTTACCGTCTGCTGATTGGTATTCGTTGCAGCTTTCAGAAAATACATACCTGAAGGAAGGTAGCTGATATTAAATGAGTGAACTGCATTTTGTCCCTTTAGGAAATAAGCTGAAAATGTAGTTATTGTTCTACCTGTTACATCAGTCAACTTAAAATCAACAAGTGCTGCATTAGGCAAAGTAATCACCAAATTTAAAGTATTACCTATAGGATTTGGCGTAACCAAAACCAGTGAGTTATCACTAGGTACCGGTGTATCTTTAATATTTAAAGCTGCGGCTGCACATTGGAAATTAGGTATACCATATCCTATTTGTGAGCCTGGAGTAGTATAATGATTAGCGCACTGCTTGATGACCTGCTTGATCATGGCTGGAGTGGCATGAGGTGAGGCTTGCCACAAACAGGCAGCGAAACCGGCAATTTCAGGAGTTGAGATAGAAGTACCTGAAGCAAACGAGTAAAAATCAGAACCAAATACTGCAGCACCTTGTCCCATTGCACAAACGTCAGGTTTAATCTGTCCAACCGCATTCGGACCATAACCGCTGTTAGGTGCATTGCCTCCGGTCATGTCAACATTGCCGATTGTAAGTGCACTGTCTGCATCTCCCGGGGTCAATATATTGTGCCATGAGCTCTGGCCTTCATTACCTGCAGAAGTCACAAAAAGTATACCCTTCTTTGTGGCGATATTAGCAGCTTTAGCAGCTACAGTTGTTTTGCCATCAAAATCTGTAGCATAAACAAAATCGTAAGCTGAATTGTCGAAAGTATTATAACCTAAAGAACTGGAAATGATATCTGCCCCAATGCTATCTGCCCGTTCAGCACCACACAACATGTTGAGCAATTCAATAGGCTGCTCACCTGATGCTTCAGTAACGTACAGTGCATACGAAGCCAAAGGAGCACTACCTACAAAAGTATCGGGCACATAACCCGCCATTGTTGATAATACTTCAGTACCATGATTATCATAGTCGAACACATAATCAGTATCGATAGCAAAATTGTGATGATCTACTAACCTGCCTGATGTAAATAAACTATCAAAACCACGATGTGTATTTGTATAACTATATCCACCATCAACCACAGCAATTAACTTACCTGTGCCTTTATAACCCAGATCATGGAGAAAATTACCATTTACAAATGTGGTCTGATCCCATGTAGAACCATAATATGCAGAGCCACTGGCTGTTGTTTTTTGTTCCGTTCTTGTTGTTGCGCCTTTGTGTAAGAATGTGCTGTAATAGGCTACTTGCTTTACGCTACTGACAAATGATATACCATCAAGAGCATGAATTTGAGCAGAATCATTAATGAGTATCACGCAGAGATTCAGCCATTTAGATACTTCATGAAGCTTCCCTCCAGTAAGATGCAGCACACTATCTACATAAGCACGAGTTACGGGCAGGTCAGTACTATCTAATAGAATACCTTGAGCATCACGACGAGCCATGGCCCTTGGAGACAAAAAAGAAAGAGAATCATTAAAGGTAAGCGTACCGTTCTTATCAGTAAAATTTACTTGATAAGCAAATTGTGTAGCGATTACTACTTCGTTAAAACAAAGCAATACTAAGATTGATAGGATTACCTTTTTGAACATAACATATTAGTTGTGGTCTATGGCACGCATAATTACCGTATACCCATTAACACAAGTAGAGTTATAAGGGTGGTAAGTATAGTGTGTCCATTCTTTATACACCATACCTACATTGTATGCATAAACTTCTTTAGCATAAGTGCGGTAAGCATATTGAGTAGAATCCAACTGAGGATTGTAAACTGATTCGTTATTTTCTAATACTGTAACCGTATTATCAAAATTCACAAAACCGGTATTGAATGAACTGTAAACGTTCTGATAAGTATAATTCCAATTCTTGAAATAAGCGAAATCAGCATCTTGAACAGGAACTAACGCATTACCTGCCCATGTATTACCCTCTTTAATTGGGAATTCCATTTTTATAAACTGAGCACCATCTTGTGAATACAATAAGCAATTAGTTGGTGTTCCTGTTGCAGGAGTAGTTGTTACAGGAGTTATTGCAGACGGAGTAAGTAATATCACACGAACTTTGGCCCAGTTTGCACCATCATGAGGGCGGCTGAAAACATCCATGATATAAGAAAGACGGTTCTTGTTATCTCGGAATGTATCTGAAATAGCATATTTCAACTGGCTTCTTGTTTCAAATTGACTGCAAGTAGTATCGCTGTAAACAATAGAATCTACGTTATAAGTAACATATTTTCCAAGCTGAACAGGGAAGTAATTTAGTGTCTGATCTCCGGTGTTTGAGTTAGTTTTTCTGCAGGAATAAAATGCGGTAAAGCATATAGCCAATGTCAAAATACTAAGTATGATCTTTTTCGTCATAAATCCCGTCTGATATATTTAGCGTAAATTTAGTTAAAGAAGCGAAAATAACTATAATTTATTAAAAAAGAGCCTGATATTCTTTTAAAGCACATGTTAGTAAGTTAATAAGCCTGCAATTAATGTTGCAGGCTTATTACATTTAAAACGGCATACATATTATTCATTTTCTTTTTGCCAAGGAGTTGCTAAAAAAACATATATCAGTAATAACCCTCCTAATGCAACCATAATTTCACAAAACAAATTTCTTGAGACAGTTACAAAAAGCAACTCCATTTGGTTATAAATTACACTAGACATAATAAATTATCTTTCTGCATCAACTGCATTATCATCATGTGTTTGATCAAATTTCCGGTAAGCCCAAGCGTATATTAGAGGAAAAACCCACAATGAAAATATCATTGCACACAGAATACCACCTATTACAACTCTAGCCAATGGACGAGAACTTTCAGATCCGATACCATGTGATATAGCTGCCGGGAAAAGACCTATTGCCGCCATCATAGCGGTCATCATTACCGGCCTTATTCTTGAGTTTACACCTAGTTTTATTGAGGAGTATAATGAACCACTTTGCCCTTTTACTTTTTCAAGATTCTGCTTAAAAACTGTGATCAGCAATACACCATCCTGTATACAAATACCAAATAATGCAATAAAACCTATACCAGCAGATATACTAAAATTGGTGCCTGTAATCATAAGTGCTAACAAACCACCTACAATTGCAAAGGGTACATTTAAGAAAACCAGTGCAGCATCCTTGAAATTCCCAAACATGGTGAATAGTAACAGAAATATAAGTAACAAACTTATTGGCACAACCTGCGCCAATCGTCGGGTGGCTCTTTGCTGATTTTCAAAATCACCTTGCCAAGCCATCCTATATCCGGTTTTTAAATGAATTTTCTCTTTTACTTTTTGCTGCGCTTCGGAAATTGTACTACCCATGTCTCTATCTCTGACTGAAAATTTCAGGGCAGAATAACGCTCATTATCATCTCTGAAAATAAGACAAGGACCCGTTTGTTGAGAAATATTAGCAATCTCTTTAATTGGCACTTTAGAACTACTCTGAGTTGGAACTAATAGATTACCTATATCATCAGGGGTCTGCCTATAGTTTTCAGGAAGCCGTATACGAATATCAAAAGTTTTAATGCCTTCATATAAAGTTGATGCCGGCAATCCACCTATTGCCATAGCAACAACTGCATTTGCGTCGGCGGTTGCAACTCCATATAGCGCCATTTTTTGTTGATCTAAGTTCACATCAAGCTCAGGCTGGCCAACGTTGTGAATTACACCTAAATCCGTTATTCCCTTAACATTTTTCAATATATCATAGACTTCCTTTATTGAGCCCTCCATATAATTGAGTGAATCGCCATATACTTTTACACAGATAGAACCTTTTACACCAGAAACAGCCTCTTCTACATTATCCATAATCGGTTGAGAAAAATTCAATTCAGCACCAGGAATTACAGATAACTTGTCATTCATTTCTTTAATCAATTCTTCCTTTGAAACTTTAGGTTCCCATTCACTTTCAGGATAAAGCATTACAGAAAATTCATTGTTATAGAAACCCGCAACATCAGTTCCATTATCTGGTCTACCTGTTTGAGCTACTGCATACTTAACTTGCGGAAAACTGATAATTGTTTTTCTTATTTGCTTCGATACTTCTACTGACTTTTCTAGAGACACGCTATAAGGTGTTTGCACTCTAAGCCAGATAGAGCCTTCATTCAATTCAGGTAAGAACTCGGATCCTAAAAATTTGAAAGAGAGTAGACCTAAAACCATAGCAACTAACGACACTCTAATTACTAATTTTTTATGCTTGTAAGATTTACTAAATCCATTAAGCATAAATCCCGTAAGATGATGTACAAATGGATTGTGCTTTTCGTGTACATTTTTCTTAAGCAGAATACTGATTAGCACCGGAACTAATGTTAACGTCGTGATTAATGCACCCAATAACGCAAAACCAAGAGTAAATGCAAGCGGTGAAAACATTTTTCCTTCCACCTTTTGAAAAGCAAAAATGGGTAATAAGCCTGTAATGATTATGAGCTTAGCAAAAAATATAGCCTTTCCTAGTTGGGCACCATTTTTTTTGATCAGACCATACTTGGCTACTTTATTGAAACGCTCCATACCCAACTCACCCGCCTTATGATCAAGAATCACAAACATGCCTTCTACCATTACCACCGCGCCATCTATGATAATACCAAAATCTACCGCCCCTAACGACAATAAGTTAGCAGACATCCCCATCATACTCAAACAAATGAAAGCAAATAAGAGCGCAAGAGGAATAATGATAGAAACAATAAGTGTAGTACGCCAGTTAAACATAAAAAGGGACACCAAAAGAGTTACCAAAATAATCCCTTCCAACAGGTTATGTGTTACTGTATGAGTAGCATATTCAATAAGATCTGAGCGATCATAGTAAGGAACAATTCGTGTATCTCTAGGTAGTATGCTACTATTAAGCTTCTTTACTTTTTCTTTTATTGCTTCTACAACTTCACTCGGATTTGCACCTTTGCGCATTACAATGATTGCTTCTACAACATCAGGCGCATCCGTTACCGTTCTTTTGCAAGTCACTTTGTCAACCAACCCATTTGCGCGGGCCACCCATCCCAAACGTGGTAAATTAGAAATTTCTACCTGCGCAACATCTTTTACCAAGATAGGAACACCATTGTTATTAGCAATAACAATATTCCCGATTTCATTTATATCATTTAGCAATCCAATACCCCTAACAACAAACGCCTGATCATTCTGCACAATCATGTCACCACCTATATTTATGTTAGTTTTTTGTACAGCGGTAAATATGTCTAAGGGCGTAATGTTTAGTGACGTTAACTTTCCGGGATCTGCTTTTATTTCATAGGTTTTAGTTTTACCACCAAAACTGGTAATATCTCCAACACCGGGAACAGATCTTAACTGACGGTCTACAACCCAATCTTGCATTGTTTTCAGTTCCCTTACATCTCTCACATCGCTCTCAAGAGTATATCTGAATACTTCTCCCGTAGGACCTGTAGGTGGCTGCACTGAAGGTTGTACGCCATTTGGCAGTGAAGCATTTTGTAACATATTCATCACCTGTTGTCTTGCTTCAGGATCTTTTACATTATCATCAAAAATCAACTTAACATACGACAAACCGAATATGCTGGTACTACGCAAACTCACCTTACGTTGCACAGGATTCATTGCCATCTCAATAGGTATGGTAATGAACTTTTCAACTTCTTCTGCACTACGTCCCTGCCATTGAGTAATTATACTGATTTCTGTATTTGTCACATCGGGAAAAGCTTCAATTGGCATATTTTTATACGTGATGATACCGGAGACTACCAGTATCACCATACAAAAAACAACGAAGTATCTGTTTTTCAGAGAAAAACCTATGATATTCTTAAGTATCTTATTCATAATAGTTCTTTATGTTCAGATTAACTGTTCAATGCAGCATATATAAGTATAGGTTGAGCACCTATGATATGTTCTCCAGGAGTTAAACCACTTTTTATGTATGCTTTTTTGCCGTTAATGCTAATTACTTCAACTGCCCTTATTTTAACATCCTTGGGGCTATTATATACTATTACATAATATTGGCTATGATCAAAAACAAGAGCACTGTTTGGTATTGATATTGCTTGTTTACTCAAGTCGTTATTTACAGTAACACTTGCAAACATCTGAGGCTTTAGTTCATAACCGGGATTAGGTAATACCACACGCATCTTCATTACTCTGTTAGTAGGGTCAAGTATACTCATCAATTTATCAATTTTCCCTTTGTACACCTTATCCGGATCAGTTAATGTAGTCACCGAAACTTCATCTCCCTCATGTACTTTATTAATATTTGCTTCATATACATTTGCTTGTACCCAAACGTCATGGAGATCAGAAATCGTAAAGAGACTATTGCTATTATCAACTCTTATAGACATACCATTCGTTATGTTTTTCTGCACAACAAAGCCATCAATTGGCGACTTAATCAAATATTCCCCATCTTTATTGTCTCCATTAATTTTTAGAACTTTCTCTGCAGCTGTTTTAGCAGCTAATGCTTGCTCGTAATTAGCTTTTGCAGTCGTTACATCAACCTGAGAGGCCAAACCGCTTTTGGCCATATCCTCAGTTCTGGTAAGCAACACCTTATTCAGCTTTACATTTTCTTCTGCAGTTTTCAGCGCAGCATTGTAAGCGGCAACTTCAGCACTTTTTATCTTGCCTAATATCTGACCTGCTGTAACATAATCGCCCTGTTTCACAAATACATTTTGAACATTTCCACTCACTAATGGAAATATGTTAGCCACCTTATCTGTATTAAAATCAACTATACCATTGAATTTGATAGAGTTGGTTATGTTAGATACCTGGACTGTATCAATTACCAAATTCCTTAAAATATTCGTCGGGATTTCATAGGCAGAACGTTCATTTTTATCAACCTCAGTTGTTGATTTGCAAGAAGCAATAAATAAAAAGCTAAAAACTACAAATGATGTTATCAGATGTTTCTCTCTTCTAATATGCATAGTCAATATTTTATTTGTTGAAAATTCTTGTGCCTGTGTAATAATTGAGTTGCTCTAACTGGCTCATGTGATTATACCTGAGCGTGTTCATTTGCAATATGTTCTGTTTATAGGCATCATAGAAGTCTATAAATTCAAGAATACTCAGGTTGTGCTTTTCGAAATTTTTTGTTACTTCTGCTATTAACCGGCTAAAGTTTTTTTCAAAAAAAGGGTCTATAGACTGTACTAACTTTTCTGCTCTCACCGCTCCTATATAAGCATTAGCCACCTGGCTCTCTATCTGATCTTGTTGTATATCCAACTGAGTCTTACTTAAGGAAACACCAATTTTAGCCTGTTTTATATTACCTTGATTCCTGTTGAAAAGCGGAATTGGCAGACTAATACCTATACTATTATAATCTTTCACGTAACTTCCTAATCTGTCATAACCAGCACTTAATGTAATGTCAGGCACTGCCATTGCTCTTTGTAAAGCAAGGTTTTGTTCACTTAATTTAAGGGTTGCTTTAGAAACATTTAGGTCATTTCTGTTTCGATAGGCACTATCTACAAGCTCCTGATACGCGATGTCGGTTATTTTTTTAGTATCTTGGGTAACCGGCAAAGTAGGTATAATACAAGCTGTTGCTTTTACCCTTAACAATAACTTAAGTTCACTTTCTACATCATCTATCGTGTTTTGCAATGATGCTAATTCGGCTTGCAGTGTATATAATTGAGATTGTATTCTTAATAAATCTTTGGGTGCTATATTTCCTTTAGCTGCCTGTGACTGGTAAGCATTTGCAGTATTTGTTAACGCATCTATTTCAATCTGATAAGCTTGCTCTGTTTTCAACATATAGCATATATTGAAATAGTCATTTCTTAATGTATAACTTAGTGTGCGAATCAAATCGCTAAACTGATATTTTGTGATAACTGCTCCGGTATTAGCAACTGAGATTGCTTTATTTCTTTTCCCTGCTGTTTTAATAAGTTGATTTAATTGTAAAGCAATCTCTTTACTATCGTAGCTATAGTCAAAGAACTTTGCTGTTGATGCATTATAAAATCCACTACCAAAGCTAAACTCAGGATTATCGTATAGCCTTGCTGTTATAATACCCGCTTCAGCACTATCAATACTGTATTTTTGAGCTAGTAACTGCAGGTTATTTTTAAGAAACAGTGACTCTGCCTGTGAGAGCGTTAACGATATGGAATCTCGTATTGTTTGTGCATTTGCTGCAACAGCCCAAAATGCCAATAAAGTCAGTATTCTGATTCGTTTCCACATAAGATAGTTATTCCCTGCAAAGGAAATATCACCATATTGGAATGGGATTAAAATAAGATTAGAATGAGATTAGAACCTACTTTATTGTTCAAAAATTATGTTAAAACAGCTCCCGTTGCCCTTTTGGGAGGAAACTTCAATGCGACCATTGAATAGCTCAATAATCTTCTTTGTAATATATAGACCTATACCATTACCCGGATATTCTTTTGCCGATGGGCTGCGGAAAAATGGTTCAAAAATATTTTTCAATACTTCCGGTTCCATTCCAATTCCTTGATCTATTATTCTTATACTTCTTGTTTTACCTGATATATGCAGGATGCAGACTATGGGCTTATTCTTAGAAAACTTCAACCCGTTTTGTATAACGTTTTTTATAGCAAGTGTCAACAATGCCTTGTTGGCATTGACATAAAGTAATTTTTCTTCCTCCGGCAGTGAGGATAATTGAATATCAATATGCTGTACCGAATTTGTTTGAAAATCCTCTTTTATCTCCCATAACAATTCATCAATTCTTACAGGCGCTGCAACTGTAGCGTCAGGATTATTCTCTGCATTTGTAAGTAATAGAAAATCAGTTATTATAGTTTGTAATCTCTCTGCTTCTGCTAGAACAGACAACAAATTTTCTTTATAATCTTCCGATGTGCGTTCTCTGCTCAACGCAACCTCCACCTCTCCGATAATATTTGTTATGGGTGTTTTCAGCTCATGAGAAGAATTAGCTACAAACATTTTCTGAAGGTCAAATGACTTTTCCAGCCGATCAAGCAAACCATTAAAATTTAATGCAAGCAGACCAATTTCATCCGTAGCACTATCTGTTTTTACTCGTAGATGCAAATCAGTTGCTGAAATTTTCTTTACTTGCTTGTTCACCTCTTGTATCGGGTATAACATTTTTTGAGCAAACCACCTGCTGGCAGCAAATTGTATCAAAATTTGAATACAAAATAATACACCCATTATTTGTAATAATTTATGCTTTCTTGCCTGACCATAGCTATCAACCGCAGATGCAAGAATGACAAAATCTCCTTGATTATCATGATAATAAATACCTACTATTTGTTTACCATTTTCTTTATAAGAGAGATATTTTTTTTTACGCACTTCATCAATAATATCTTTTGTCCAATGTTTGCCGCTGTCTTTTGTAAATGCTATTTCATTTGTGCTATCATAAATTAGTATTTCCTCTTCTGGAAGACTATTTATATATTTATTTTTAGTTTTATTCAATGCAATCGGCGATATCTCATCAGCCTCCAAATATAATCTTGCTGCTATCTCAGTTCTTTCATGAAGTGACTGGTAAAAATCATTACGAGTGAGATTTGAGAAAAGTAGGTAAATAAATGCCATTATCAATAGCATCAATAGAGAGCTAGTAACAGTAAAATATAATGACAATTTATTTTTTATCTTCATACCTATTCTTCTTTCATTATGTAGCCCATACCAACAACGGTGTGTATCAGCTTTGAAGAAAATCCCTTTTCGATTTTATTTCGAAGGTAATTTACATATACATCAATGACATTACTACTGCTATCAAAATCATATCCCCATACTTTTTCTGCTATATCATTTCTCGAAAGTATTCGATTTACATTCAGCATAAACATTTCCAACAGGGCATATTCTTTTGCTGTAAGTATTATAGGTATATGATTGCGCTCTGCCATTTTTTTATTTCTGTCAAGTATAACATCAGCAACATGCAACAAATTACTTGCAGGTGATTGTTGATATTGCCTTCTGGTAAGCGCATGCAATCTTGCAGTTAATTCTTTAAAATGAAATGGCTTTACTAGATAATCGTCAGCCCCAAGTTGTAGCCCATCTACCTTATCTTCAAGAGTACCTAAAGCTGACAACATTAGTATAGGTGTCTGTATTCCCTCTCCTCTTATTTTCTTGCAAACATCTAAACCATTGATAATTGGCAACATCACATCTAATATTATCACATCGTAATCATTCTGCATTGCCATACTTAATCCCGACTTACCATCATAAGCCATAATTATTTCATAACCAGCTTCGCTTAAACCCTTGTAAATAAATGCTGATATTTTAGGTTCATCCTCTATGAGTAGTACAGTCATATCACACTATAAAAATCACGTTATGTATAAAAATAAAAACACCAAATGCATGTTCTATCAAGCAAATTAGTGAAAGTTAAGTTGATTGATACGAATAAGCCTGCAATTAACATTGCAGGCTTATTCGTAAGTAGACGCAGTAACTATTATTACCCCAATCTTCTGCTATCTGCATGTATCACTCCCCCACCTATCACATCATCACCTTCATAAAAAACAGCAGATTGCCCGGGAGCAATACTGTTGACTGTATGATTGAAAGCTACCTTAACCCCATCTTCAATAGGAGTCAAAATGCTTTCTGTACCCGGATCCTTATATCTGATTTTCGTTACCGCTTCCATAGTTCCGGGAATAGAATCATATTTAATCATATTTATACCCTTCACTATCATCTCACTAGCTTCTAGCTCATGCACATCACCCAAAACAACTGTATTTGTTTCAGGAATAATCTGAGTTACAAACATTGGCCTTCCTAAAGCAATTTCCAAACCCTTACGCTGCCCGATAGTGTAAAATGGATATCCTTTATGTTTACCAATCTTCCTTCCGTCAGACAATACAAAATCACCACCATTCACTCTTTCTTCCAAGCCATCAACGTTCCTTTTCAAAAACCCACGGTAGTCATTATCCGGCACAAAGCATATTTCATAGCTTTCTGCTTTTTTAGATAATTCTTTATACCCCATATCATAAGCCAACTGCCTTACCTCTGTTTTTAGCATATCGCCCAACGGATATATACTGCGAGAAAGGCAATCTTGTCCTAACCCCCAAAGCACGTAACTCTGGTCTTTAGTAAGATCCTTCGCTTTTGATAATATAAAACGGTCATTTTCTTCACGCACTTTCACATAGTGACCTGTAGCAATATGATCACATCCCAAAGCGTTCGCACGTTTTAATAGTGCAGCCCATTTTATATGTGTATTGCACAATACACATGGATTTGGCGTGCGACCGGCTATATACTCTTCAACAAAATTCTCTATGACAAAACTTCCGAATTCTTCACGTATATCTAATATATAATGCGGGAACCCATGTTCAACAGCAGCCATTCGCGCATCGTTGAAAGAATCAAGATTGCAACATCCGGTTTCCTTCTTACCACCACCTGATGAAGCATAATCCCATGTTTTCATGGTGATACCTACCACCTCGTAACCCTGGTCGTGGAGCATAAGCGCACTTACAGTACTGTCTATACCGCCGCTCATTGCCACCAATACCTTACCATTTCTACTCATAAGCGTGCAAAGGTAAGAATAAGCTGTTTTAACAATTGTTAATAAGTTTTATAGCGGTATAGAGTCCATTATTTTTGCTGTTATTTCCGTTTTGCAGAAATAACAACCTCGGCGGTCATTCCAAATACCATCTCCTGCAATCCCAGTTTCAACACAATAAAGTGATTGCCAAACGGCAATGTGCTGATATTTACCCAGTTGCGTTTGCGATTAATTACAACAGATTGCTCAATTATACCATGTTCATCCATAACGTACACAGCAAAATTCTTATTGGGCAGACCCAAAAACGCAACATTATCTCCATTGATTTGAAATTTAATGTGATTGAAAATGGAAATTCGCTGAGTCAATAAAGGTGATTTCTGCTCTGACGAGTTACGGGCTGTAGCTACAGTAACTAACAGTAACAAGGTAGCCAATACGAAAAATTGTTTCATGATTTTAGTTGTTAGTGTTGTGCTTATATGACGCATATACACGTTATTTTGTTACAACTATTTCCATATAAATATTTCAAGACTATAAAAATGGTTTATTACCAATTGTAGTTATCCACATTGGCTTCACACGCTGCATATTGTTATCTCTGCTATCGGGATATAAAAATTACATTTGCGGCAATGGCAAAGGAAAAATCTACGGAAACCCCGTTAATGAAACAGCACAACGAGATCAAAGCAAAATATCCCGATGCTATTTTATTGTTCAGGGTAGGTGATTTTTATGAGACTTTTGGCGAAGATGCCATCATCTCTTCAAAAGTTCTTGGAATAACACTTACCAAACGGAGCAAGGATTCTGCTTCCGCTATAGAATTGGCAGGCTTTCCACACCATTCACTTGACACATATCTGCATAAGCTGGTAAAAGCCGGCTATAGGGTAGCTATTTGCGACCAGCTTGAAGACCCTAAACTGACAAAGGGAATTGTAAAAAGAGGTGTCACTGAACTGGTTACTCCGGGTGTAGCAACAAGTGATAAACTCCTTGAGAACAGAACAAATAATTTCCTCGCAGCACTGCACCTGTCAGAGCCACTCTGTGGCATTGCATTTCTGGATATTACCACCGGTGAATTTTACGCTGCAGAAGGCAATATTGAATACATGGACAAGCTTTTACAAAGCTTTCAACCATCGGAAGTCATACTATCTAAAGCACATGTAAAAAGATTCAGAGAGCAATTTGACACTAAAGTCTACACCTTCCTGATGGAAGATTGGATCTTTAAAGAGCAATATACTTATGACCTGCTACTACAACATTTTCAGACCATTTCCCTGAAAGGTTTTGGTATTGAAGATATGCGAAGTGCTATTGTGGCTTGCGGAGTGGCATTACATTACCTGAAGGACACCGAGCATTCACACCTGCAACATATTAGCACGGTACAACGTATTGTGGCTGATGAGTTTGTTTGGATGGACAGATTCACTATCCGTAATCTGGAATTACTGAATAGCGGATATGAACAAGGTGCATCATTACTCACTGCAATTGATCATACCCACACACCAATGGGTGCCCGACTTATGAAAAGGTGGATGATTTTCCCCTTATTCGATCTGCATCGTATTGAGCAACGCATGAATCTTGTAAGCCACTTTATACTGGAACAAGACCTAAATCATGCACTTACCTCGCTAATTAAGCAAATAGGGGATGTAGAAAGATTAATTGGAAAAATTCCACTAAAGAAAGCTAACCCTCGGGAAGTGTTGCAATTGGCAAAAAGTCTGAAATTCATGGAAGACATGCGCGAATTATGTATTCGTACTTCAGATGAATCTTTGGGACGTATGGTGCAAATACTACAACCACTTACTGAGCTTAGAGAACGTATCCTCCGCACCATTGTTGACGATGCGCCTGTATTGGTGAGCAAGGGTGGCGCAATAAGGGAAGGTATTCATGAAGAACTAGACCATCTACGCAAAATCTCCCGCAGTGGTAAAGACTATTTGTTACAGATACAACAAGAAGAAACACAAAAAACAGGTATCTCTTCACTGAAAATATCTTACAATAATGTCTTCGGATATTATCTGGAGGTAACTCATACACACAAAGACAAAGTACCGGCTGAGTGGATACGCAAACAAACACTAGCTAACGCAGAGCGCTACATTACTCCGGAATTGAAAGAATATGAGGAGAAAATACTTGGTGCAGAGGAAAAGATTCTATCAATAGAAATGGAACTCTATCAGCAATTACTGGCCAGTATAGAACCCTTTATTGCACCAATACAAACAAACGCAAATATTGTTGCACAACTCGACTGTCTGCTTTGTTTTGCCAATAATGCTAAAACATATAATTATCATAGACCGGTATTGGTGAATGAACCGATACTAGAAATTAAAGACGGCCGACACCCGGTAATAGAACAGCGATTACCTCATGGCGAATCGTATATAGCCAATGATATTACATTAGATAAAACAGACCAGCAAGTCATCATACTTACCGGTCCTAACATGAGTGGTAAAAGCGCTTTACTCAGGCAAACGGCCATTATTACCCTCATGGCACACATGGGTAGCTTTGTACCCGCGACAGCGGCGACTATAGGCCTCACCGATAAAATATTCACCAGAGTAGGTGCTTCAGACAACTTGAGTGGTGGCGAGAGTACGTTCATGGTAGAAATGAATGAAACGGCAAGCATCATTAATAATATAACTGAACGGAGTTTGATTTTGCTCGATGAAATAGGCAGAGGGACAAGTACTTATGACGGTATTTCTATAGCGTGGTCTATAGTTGAGCACCTGCACAATAGCCCTGCAAAACCCAAGACACTGTTTGCTACGCACTATCACGAGCTCAATGAATTAGAAAATCAATTACCACGCGTCCGTAACTATCATATCACGCACAAAGAAACAGCTAACAAAGTCATCTTCCTCCGCAAGATGGCATCTGGCGGCAGCAGACATAGCTTTGGTATTCAGGTGGCACGCATGGCAGGTATGCCTAATTCGCTTTTAGACAGAGCAAACGAAATCTTATCATCTCTGGAGGAAAAGCATGCGGCAACCGGCGGTGGAGAAACATTGCAAAAGATAAAAAATGTAAAACCTGCCCCGCAATATCAGCTTAACATTTTCGATGGGGTTACAGAAGATATTCGCAGAATTCAACAAATGCTCGACGAAACTGATATAAATACGCTTACGCCCGTTGAAGCACTCATGAAATTGAATGAATTAAAAGGGATTACAAAAGGGTATAAAAAGTAAATTTAAACGGCTTTGCCTATTTGAAAAGTACTGCATATTCATTCTACCTTCAACCTATTTTATGGGTCAAATTATATCAATATGGCTTCACAAAATAATTGACAACAACCTTCGTATCCAGTTTTACATAACCATAGCCTCAGTGTAAGAAAATTATTAATTTCCTTACACTGAGGCTATTGAACAGCAGGCTATCTATACACGAATTTGCATTATCTTTGATTCTATTATAATATAGAGTTACAAACCTATATATTATATTTTTTCTATTGCACTCATTTGGGTGTAATTGCAGTTACATATTTGAAAATACCCGATAATGACTTATTCTTTTTACTATAGCCTGAAGAAGGCAAAGCTATTGTTCCTGTTATTTTTACTGCTGCTTGTAACAGTAAATATTAATGCGCAAATAATATGGTCAAGCGCATCAGGGTATGCATGGCTAACAGGAAGTAACTGGACAGGAGGTATTGCGCCATCTGCTACACAGATTGCACAATTTAATAGCAACCCTACCTCTGCAACAACAGGAATAGGCATAAACATGGATACTGCGTCAGGAGCATTAGCTGGAGGAGCAATCTCTGTAAGTAATACAAGAACAAATGCATTAGTCATTGGCAATAGTTCACCTACAACATCAGGTGTTCTCTCTCTAAGCGGCGCAACAATCAATAGTACAGCCAATGTCATACTATCTAACCTCGCAACCAACACATCACGCCTTACCATACAAAACACACAAGGAACCGGTGCCAGCTCAATGGAAATAAGTGT
>CANGMZ010000054.1 GCA_947454715.1 Chitinophagaceae bacterium | reverse complement strand
TCATAGTATTTATCTTCTTCGGTTGTTGCAGACTCGTTATACTGCAGTTGCAACATATCCCAAAGATTGTAGTCTGTGTCGTATATTTTCAACACAGTATAGTTGTTATGCGGTTTCAATAGGTTATTGTTGTTTGTAGCTGTTTTATTTTGTTCTGTAAAGTGAAGTTGATTGCCATTATGCATAGCTCTTATTTGAAATGCAGTATTAGCTTGTAGTGAGTATGGTTCGGCAGTTGTAAGTCCGATAGGTATGGCGATATACTGACCTGCCGCACCTATGGCAGGGTTCCAAACATAGAATGCTGCTCCGGTAATATCGCCGGCTTGTTTTGCATTGAACAATACTGTGCCAATATCAACAGGAGAAGGATACGGGTTGCCAACCATATTATAATCTTGATTTGTATCTACGCCCTTTGCCAGAGTAATAGTTTGATCTCCCTGATTGATCTCACCTGTCATAGTTACGGTAACAGGAGCCGGAGTGTAGATGAATGTGTACCCAAGCCCTTGCCCCTTAGTGCCGCGGAAGAATAGGCGAATACCCTGATGTGGTTGTAGTAAATTACTGTCTGCAGCTCCTGCATTTATTTTTGTAAATGCTTTCCATCCCGGGTCATAGCTCATTGCTGAATTACTGGTACGTGTATCTAGTCTGAATGCAGATGCCGCATTCGAAGATGTTGTAGTAAAGCCATTTGTTGCACCACCGGTGCCGGTTATATCAATTGCTGATTTTATCTGACTCAGAGATATTGCACTGTTGAAGGGGTGGCTCCAAAACCTGAATCGCCTGTATCCTCCCTGCACATATTGCATGATTTTAACCTTCCCGTTTACGGAGCTACCAGAAGGAATTGCCGCTATACTTGAATTGCCACTGGAGTCAGATGCCATTACTAAACTATCATTTGTATAGATTGAGCCTTTATTAAGTTTGAGTATTTTAGTTATTGTTAATCTTGAACCGGTATCAATAACGGCATCAGATGTGTTGTTTATTAGAAGATTACTAATTGCACCAATTCCGGATATTGTTTGTGTAGCGTTGCCGTTTAACCCAATTGTACCATCACCTGAAAGTATTCCATTGTTGTTTAGTCTTTGAAGAACATTCAATATCGCTCCGCTGTTACAAGTAATACTTGCACCTGTTGCAATTGAAATGCTTTGAACTTGTTCTGTATCATTTGATGTCAATACCGGGTTGTAAATTGTTCCGGCCGGAATTGTTACATCTGTAAGACTATCCGGGATGTAATTGCATGTCCAGTTAGCTGAATTATGCCAGTCGTTTTCATGACCGGGTGCGCCGCCAACCCATTGCATTGGTATTGGTGAAACAACAACTGAAGTATCTATTGTTGCAGCACAAAATGAATTATGCACTTCTATCAGGTTATATGTATGAGTAGTTGTTACTGTTCCGGTATTAATATTGTAAACTCCGGCGGTCAGCGTTTGCGTAATATTACTCCCTCCATCAACATTATATGTGAAATTTGCTCCGCTTGTCCCGCTTACAGTAATGTCTACAGCCGAATTAATACATGCTACAGGTGCTGATGTTATAGCTGCTGCTGGTGTTGTATGTACTGTAAATCCTCTTGTAGCATAAGAAGATCCGCATGAATTAGTTACTGTATACGAGGTGGTTGTATTTCCTTCTGTTAATGCATTAGCTAAACCTGTAGAAGAATTTATTGACGCAATACTATTGTCGGCAATACTCCACATACCTCCTGTTGTTGTGTCATAGAGTGTAGTAGACCTTCCCGAGCATAGTGTAGACGCACCTGTAATAATTGCAGGTGTTGCGGGTATTGTCCCAACTGTAAAATTTGTTGTTACAAAGCACAAGCTGTTACTGTAGGTAATGCTGGCGGTGCCAGTAGTTATTCCAGCCGCTATTCCTGCAGTACTTGTAACGGATATTATTGACGTATTGCTGCTACTCCATGTACCCCCTGCAACAGTGTTATATAATGTCACAGATACCCCTGAGCACATTGCAGCAGATGCCGTTATTGGTCCCGGCTGTGTAATTATCGTTATTGGATAGGTAATACTGCACGTATTCCCAATTGTATATGTTATTGTGGAAATGCCTGCGGAGAGTGCAGTTGCAATACCTGTTAACGAGTCAATTGTCATAGATGCCGGTGTGCTGCTGCTCCATACCCCTCCGGTAACAATGTCGGTAAGTGTTGTTGTAGATCCCGTGCATATTGAGCTTGAGCCAGATATTGCAGCAGGAGTATTGAATACTGTAATAGGTTTTACTGCGGGTGTACCGCATCCTGTTGAGTAAGTTACAGTTACGTTACCTGCCGTAATTGAATTTACAATGCCTGTTGCTGTATTTACAGTAGCTATGGCACTATTACTGCTACTCCATGTTCCTCCTGTTATTGTATTGGATAATGTTATTGAAGTTGCAATACATAGTGTTCCTATTCCTGTGATTGCAGCAGGTTGCGTATTCACTGAAACTGATTTGGTGGTACTGCATGTGCCTGCCATTGTATAAGTAATAATAGTTGTGCCGGTTGATAGTGGAGATACAGCACCCGTTGACGAATTTATTGTAGCAATACTTGTTGAACCGCTTGTCCATACACCGCCGGATACACTATTGGTCAATGTGCTCATTGCTCCTGTACACATAGCGCTGCTGCCTGATATGGCAGCAGGGTTTATACTTACTGTAATCGGTTTTGTAGCGGCTGTGCCGCAGCCTGTGCTATAGGTAATAGTTGCCGATCCTGGATTAACACCTGATACTATCCCCGTAGCTGCATTTACGGTTGCAATTGCAGTATTACTGCTACTCCAGCTTCCTCCAATAGTTGTATTTGTATATGTTATTGTAGAACCTTGACACACAATTGTAGAAGTACTGCCTATACTTGCCGGTGATGTCAATGCTGTGAACGTAATTCCTGATGCACATGAGCCTATTGTATAACTTATGGCAGTAGTTCCGTTAGATAATGGGGTTACCACACCAAATGAACTGATCGTAGCAATGGTTGTATTCGAACTACTCCATGTTCCTCCAGAAATAGTATTACTTAGTGTTGCCAAACTTCCTGTACATGCAATAGTACTGCCAGTTATAGCTGCTGGCTGTATATTCACGGTCACATTTTTTGTGACATAGCAGGTTCCGATTATGTATGTTATTGTTGCAGAACCTGCGCTTACACCTCTTATTACTCCTGTTCCTGATGTTATAGTTGCAACTGCTGTGTTGCTGCTACTCCATGTGCCGCCCGCAACGGTATTGGTAAACGTGATGGTTGAACCAGCGCAAACGGATGTTGTTACTGCGCCAATAGCAGCGGGTGTGTTTAAAACAGTAAACGTAATTCCTGATTTGCAACTGCCTATAGTATAGCTTATTGCTGATGTGCCTGCTGCTAATGTTGTCAAGACGCCACTTATAGAGTCTATAGTTGCCTTTGATATTGTTGCGCTGGACCATCTTCCCCCTGATACAGTATTGCTGAGTGTCAAGGTATTACCTGCACATGCGGATGTTAACCCCATTACAGCACCCGGAGATATATTTACAGTTACCGGACTTGTCGTATAGCAACTGTTTGCAGTTGTATAGGTTATTGTTGTACTACCAACTGTCAGCCCGGTTACACCCACAGGTGAACTTGCATTTATCGTAGCTATTGTTGGGTTAGTGATATTCCAGGTGCCACCTGATGTTGCATCAGATAGTGTGGTAATAGACCCCATGCAAACGCTATTGGTTCCTGAAATTGCTACTGGGTTTGCTTTAATGGTAAATGGGGTTGTTGCTTTACAATTGCCGATTGTATATGATATTGATACAGTTGCACCTGTTGCTACGGCTGTTACAACACCACTAAAAGAATCAACTGTAGCTCTTGAAGTAGCCGCACTTGACCATATTCCACCGGAAATACTATTATATAATGTGCTGCTGGCACCTACACATGCATTGGCTACGCCTGTTATAGCAGTTGGGGTTGTATTAACAGTGACACTCTTTGTTACGTAGCATCCCGATGAAAATGAATATGTAATGTTGGTTGTGCCCGCATTTACACCAGTTACGCCCACAGGAGAGCTTGCATTTACTGTTGCAATTGATGTATTTGCTGAACTCCATGTGCCACCGGCAGTAGCGTCGCTCAATGTAGTGATACTAGCCTGGCAAACAGTATTTGTACCTGTTATTGCTGCAGGCGATACAATAGAGTTAAACGATTTAGATACTGCACAGATGCCTAATGTATAGCTAATGGTTGTTGTGCCACTTGTTATAGCATTCACAACACCGCTTGGAGATATACTTGCTACTGTAGTGTTGGTGCTTGACCATATCCCTCCGGAAGGCGCATCAGATAGTAAAGTTGTAGTTCCTATACATCCATTGGGGCTTCCCGATATTGGGTCCGGAACTATACTGGTTGTTACACTGGTAATTGGGCTTGTGAGTGTATCGCTGCTGTTACAGACACCCGCTGCAGACCAGGTAATTCTGCAATAATAATAAATCGTTCCTATCGTTGCTGTTGATGGTTGGTAGTTTGTTGTGCCAGTTGCATTAAGTGAGCAATTCACCAAGGTAGTACTTACTACGGTGCCACCAATTGTTGAATTCGTTGAATTTGAATACCAATTTATTATTAATGGAGTTCCCGTAGAAACTCCGCTACCAATGTTGCAAGTATTATAGTTGTAGAGTATTTGACCTGCTGTTACGTTTTGGCAATATTCAGTTGGGCCTGTTATTGAGTTGTTGCTTGAAGGCGTGAATTTTTTCTGACCATAGCAGATTACTTCCATGCATAATATAGTCAATACAAGAAAGAGGCGCCTTAAACTTAAGGACCTCAGAGCGTATAGTATATAGAAATGCTTCAATCTCACCAGAATATTATATCAAAGTTTCTCGTTGATAAAATAGTAAATCATTGTCACTTCTATATATTGAATATTTAAATAGAAGATTTGTTGCTATCGTGGCGCAAAGATAAGAACTAAATAATCATTAATTGTTAATGATTATTTAGTTCTTTATCGACAAAAATTATTCCTACCACATTGATTACTATATAATTTAGCCATAAATGCTCATTTGTATTTGTATTTTTATCATTTTTATTTGTTATTTTATCAATAATATTATATTTTATTTGCCTTTTTATTATTTGTCTAAATGTATTATTGCTTTATAAGATGATGTATGTAGTTAATATAAAATTTGTTTTATATCCATATATTGATTCAAATAGAAGCAATTGCCTTACCGTTCAGCGAATAGTTTTTTCTAAAAACGTAAGGGTGCCTCTGTTATCGAGACACCCTTACTATTATTAAGTTATTCTGAAATGAAATTATGCCATATTGTGGAACACTAACTGAACGTCATCATCAGTTTCCAAACGTTCTATCATCTTAAACACATCTTCAGATTGCTCCTGAGTTACCTCAACTGTGTTGAGTGGTATCCACTCTAATTCTGAAGAAAGTGGCGTAATGCCCTTATCTTCCAAAGCTTTTTGCATATTGCCAAAATCAGTAAATCCGCAGCGAACAACAATGTTGCCTTCACTGTCTTCTCCTACTTCTTCCAAACCAAAGTCAATAAGTTCTAATTCAAGTTCGTCCATATCAAGGCCATCAGCCTTTATTTTAAAGACACCCAGGTGTTTGAACAAAAATACAACCGAACCACTGTTACCTAATGTGCCACCACCTTTATTGAAATGAGAGCGTACGTTAGCCACTGTGCGAGTTGTGTTGTCGGTAGCAGTAACTACCAATACTGCTACACCATGAGGGCCATAACCTTCGTAAAGCACTTCGTCGTAGCTACTGGTATCTTTACCCATAGCATTCTTGATTGCAGCTTCAATACGATCTTTAGGCATGTTAAAGCCTTTGGCATTCTGCATTACACGACGCAGTGAAGGATTGGTATCTGGATCAGGGCCACCTTTCTTAACTGCAATAGCTATTTCTTTACCTACGCGGCTAAATTGTTTGGCCATACGGTCATAGCGCGCAAACATTGATGATTTTCTTACTTCAAATATCCTACCCATGTATATGTAATTTCTTATTAGAAGAATTCAGGGTGCAAAAGTACGGTAAAAAGTTAAAAAGGTAAAAGAGCTGAAGTAGAAAGTATCTGTTATGAATTCAAGTATGTATGAAGTTTTTTGATGTTGTTGCATTCTTCCGCATTTATCTCACAATCTCAATAACTATTTTCCAAGCAACTATTTACCTTTATCACAAAGAATTGAAAAAATGAATTACTGGCTTGTAAAATCAGAACCTTTTAAATACAGTTGGGATCAGTTTGTAAAAGATAAAAAAACCTTTTGGGATGGTGTTCGTAACTATGGTGCGCGAAATAATCTCAGAGACATGAAAAAAGGTGACCATGTACTTTGGTATCACAGTAATGAAGGTCTGGCAATAGTAGGAATTGCAGAAGTAATCAAAGAGTCATATCAAGATCCGACAACTGAAGATCCGAATTGGGTAGTAGTTGATTTGAAGCCTTTAAAAGCATTACCTAATCCGGTTACACTTGCACAGCTAAAGTCTGACGGTCGTTTTAATGAAATGGATTTGATTAGGTTAGGTCGTTTGTCTGTGGGTAAGGTAAGGAAAGAAGAATATGAAGATATTCTTGCTCTTGGAGGATTATAAGAAAGCAGAATAATATTAAATATGGTAATAGCTCAATGACAATAAGTTATTGAGCTATTATTATTTACTGTTCTGCCTGCATTTGTTTTGCAGTTTTGGTGCTGCCATCATGACTCCAGCCCGGTGGGTTAAGTATATATTTAAGCTTAGTAGCAAATGGCACATTTTTTTGTAAATCCTTGCTTATTGCATGCCACTCGTGCAGTACAATATGAACAGGGTGATTTGGTTGCTCAACAGGTTTAACAATACCATAAACAGGCACTTCGTCATCACGCTCTTCAGTGAATGTACAAAATATTCGATCCCAGATGATGAGTAACATACCCATGTTTTTGTCGAGATAGGGAACATTGCTGGCATGGTGTACCCTGTGGTGCGATGGTGTTACAAAAATATATTCTACCCAACGAGGTAATTTTTTTATAGCTCTGGTATGCACCAATATGCCGTATGATTGTGTAATTGCGTATGCGAAAAAAATATCAGCAGGGGAGAAGTTGAGTAGTACTAATGGTATAAAATAAAAGAACCTGTACATGGGCATAAATACAGATGATCTGAAACCGGTACTCAAATTGTATTCTGGCGATGAGTGATGTGTAACATGAACAGCCCAGAAAAGGCGGCAATTATGATCAACAAAATGCTCCAGCCAAAATAGAAAATCTTCAGCTATAATCAACAGCGTCCAATAAATAATCGGATTTATGTGAATGGGTAGGTGATATTGAAAAAAGAAGGTGAGTACCGTCAGCGACACAAAAAAACGCAAAAGGAAATCTATACCTGCATTCAGCAAGTTTAAATAGATATTCATCACTGTTTCCTTAATACTGTAAAATTTAAGATGGTAGAAGTTGCTGAGAATTATCTCTAAAGGAATCAGAATGCCATAGATAGGGATATTCAATAGCAACATTAATTTGTCCTGAAAGGAAAAATTAAAGAAATGCTGTATGTTGTAATATAATGGCATTGAGATAGAAATAAGTTTGTTAAATGTACTTTAGTAACTGTAAAAATAAAAAAAGGTAGTGAATGAAACTTGTTCATAAACACTACCTTTTATTTTATACACCGTGTATCATTAAACGGTCATTATTTCTTTTTCCTTGTCTTTACATACCTGATCTACAATCAGTATGTATTTATCGGTGATGCCTTGAATAGTGCCTTCAGAGTTTTTGGCAGTATCTTCACTAAGGCCATCTTTTTGTAATTTTCTTACCTGCTCTATGCTATCGCGGCGAATGCTGCGAACTGCAACTTTTGCTTGCTCTCCTTCGTTAAATACTCTTTTTGATAATTCCTTACGACGTTCCTCTGTAAGTGGTGGTAAGTATAAACGGATATAAATACCATCATTTTGTGGGTTAAGACCTATATTGGAAGCAATGATAGCTTTTTCAATAGGACCTAACATATTCTTTTCCCAAGGTTGTAATGTAATAGTACGCGGATCAGGAATAGAGATATTGGCAACCTGACTTATCGGAGTTGCACTGCCATAATAATCTACAAATATGCCTTCCACAATCTGTGGTGTAGCCTTTCCAGCGCGTATTTTACTGATCTCAGTTTCAAGGTGTGATATGGCTTTTTTCATATCTACAGACACTTCGCTAATTATCAGTTCTAATTCTTCGCTCATAAGTAATGTGTTTTAAAGAACGCAAATGTAGGAAAAAAATACGCTTGTGTTAATAGTGCATTTTATGGTGATTGTTTATTTCTTATTAAGTAAATTTATGTTTTTGGTACTTTTAGGGGTGTTGCTTACGGCCCTATGTCCTTATTGATATTCACAATATAGCCGATAAGTGATTTGGTTAACGAACGGAAGGTTGGTATTTTTGCATAAATACTTATAGTAATGGAAACAATGGTAAGTGCACCGGTGGTATTAACAGCTAACACTGTTAAGGAAGTGAAAAGACTGATGAATGAACCCGGTTTTGAACAGGGGCAGTATCTGCGTGTTGGTGTGAAGGGTGGTGGTTGTTCAGGAATGAGTTATGTTTTGGGTTTTGATAAAATTGAGGCCGACGATGATATATACAATATTGAAGGACTGGAAGTAATTATGAAAAAGTCTCATGGTATCTATTTAATAGGTATGGAGGTAGATTATTCTGATGGGTTGAATGCAAGAGGATTTGTATTTAAAAATCCAAATGCTACCAGTACTTGTGGTTGCGGAAGCTCTTTCGCTGTTTAGTTTTTATTTATATTTTTTCTACCTTATTCATGCAAAACCTGTGTAAGTTACTTCTTTCAAAAACTGCCGGCATTCTCATGCTTTGCTTTTTGTTGCTTACAGGTTGTGAGAAAGATGTAAATATTAATCTACAGTCTTCGCCTCCTCAATTAGTCGTGCAAGGTGTAATTGAAAACAATCAGCCTCCTTATGTGATTTTAAATACCACATTCGGATTTTTTTCTACCGTTGATTTTTCTACTGTTCAGAATAGTTTTGTTCACGGAGCTGTTGTTAAAGTATCAGATGGTATCAAAACGATAACCCTAAAAGAGTATACATTAGACACAGCAGGTGGTAATAAGTTTTTCGTCTACTCTGTTGATACTATAAATCCTGCAAATGTGATTTTTGGGCAGTTAGGTAAAATATATAGTCTTTCTATTAATTATAATGGGAATACCTATTCTTCGGTTACAAAAATTCCTTTTCCAAAAGGATTAGATACTGTTTGGTTTGGTGCTCCTGTCATCAGCAGACCAAGCACTCCTACAAATGCTCTGGAGATGTTCGGTAATTACACTGACCCTGACACTATAGGGAACTACGTAAAATATTTTACCAGAAGGAATAATGAACCATTTTATCCCGGAGGCATTTTTACAGATGAGCTGGTAAATGGTAAAACAGTGGGAAATGTTGATTTGTTTGCCGGAGTACCTGATAACAGTAGTTCTTCCTCTGATTCTTCACTTTATTACTATCCCGGAGATTCGGTTGTGTTGAAATGGTGCGAGGTTGATAAGGGTGTTTATGACTTTTGGAATACTTATGAATTTGCAATCAGATCTGGTGGTAATCCATTTTCATCACCAATGAATGTGAAAACCAATATCACGAATGGGGCTTTAGGGGTATGGGCAGGGTATGGTGCCGTTTATTATAATTTGATAGCACATTAGTTTTTTATCAATTGAAATTACTTCAATCATTTGGAAGGTTTTTTATTTCTCTTAAACTGATTTGTAGTATAGACAATA
Source organism: Chitinophagaceae bacterium (assembly GCA_947454715.1). Classification (GTDB taxonomy): domain Bacteria; phylum Bacteroidota; class Bacteroidia; order Chitinophagales; family Chitinophagaceae; genus Flavipsychrobacter. Next base: position 10,753 of record CANGMZ010000054.1, on the reverse strand, counting down.
GTTTTGCATCTTTAACCCGCAAAAAGAATAGAATAATAATAATTTTTTAAGATGACTGAAATAGAAAAAGTACACTGCCTGATAATAGGGTCAGGCCCGGCAGGATATACTGCCGCAATATATGCAGCACGCGCTAATCTAAAACCTGTTCTGTATCAGGGTATTCAGCCAGGTGGTCAGCTCACAATTACTACAGATGTAGAAAACTATCCGGGCTATCCTAATGGTGTCATGGGGCCTCAGATGATGGTCGACTTTGAACAACAGGCACAGAGAATGGGTGCTGATATTCGTTGGGGTATGATCACTAAGGTCGATTTTTCTAAAAAACCTTTTAAAGTAGAGGTAGATGAAGAAAAATGGATTGAAGCAGATGCTGTAATCATTGCTACCGGTGCATCGGCAAAGTGGTTGGGAATGGAGTCTGAAGAACGACTTAATGGTCATGGTGTTTCTGCTTGTGCAGTTTGCGATGGTTTCTTCTTTAAGGGGCAGGAAGTAGCTATAGTGGGTGCGGGTGATACTGCTTGTGAAGAAGCTTTATACTTATCTAAATTATGTAGCACAGTACACATGTTGGTTCGAAGAGGCGAAATGCGTGCAAGTAAGGTAATGCAAGAGCGTGTTTTAAGAACTGCAAACATAAAAGTTTACTGGAATACTGATCCTGTAGAAGTATTGGGTGAGCATAAAGTAGAGGCAATGAAAGTGCGTAACAACCAGACAAATGAAGAGACAATAGTTCCGCTGAAAGCATTCTTTGTTGCTATTGGTCACAAGCCGAATTCAGATTTATTTGTTGGTATGTTAGATATGGATGAGCAAGGCTATCTTATTACTCAACCTGGTTCTTCAAAAACAAATATCGAAGGTGTTTATGCATGCGGTGATGTGCAGGATAAAATATACAGACAGGCAGTAAGTGCAGCCGGCAGTGGTTGTATGGCTGCTCTTGATGCAGAGAGATACCTGGGGACACTGGAACATTAATCTATTTCTTGTGCTTCAATTCAAGCAAATGTCACAACAATAATGAAACAGGCTGCCCGAAAGAGCAGCCTGTTTCATTATAAGTTTAGGTTAAGTTGCGAAAAAAGAGGACGAGCGAAAATGTGTTATAAAATGAATAAGCCGGAGCAAAGAATTTTGCTGGCAATGTTATCTAATTAAGGTCACATCTCCTTTGTAAACAACATTATTCCCATCAGGATGGGATAGTATAATCAGGTAATGATAAACCCCCATGTCGGCAGGAACACCATTGAATGTCCCATCCCAGCCTTTGTGGAGATCCCATGTATTATTATAAACTACCTGCCCCCAACGATTGTAAATACTGAATTCTAACAGTTTATTATTTTTTACGTTGGCTATCCTGAAAATATCATTATGCCCATCACCATTTGGGGTGAATGCGGTTGGTATCAATACGGTATCTGTATACTCAATATCTATTGTCACCATTGCCGTGTCTTTACATCCCCATTCGTTCATCCCGCTTACTATGTAAGTAGTTTTATCTATAGGGCGAGCTATTGGGTTATTGATGTTAGGATTGTTAAGCGTACCATTCTCTGGTGTCCAAGTGTAGTACATTGCGCCTGATGCATTGAGTTGTACTGCCGTTCCTAATGTTACTGATACATCGGTAGTTACATTGAATAGGGTTACGCCCGGAGAAATGGAAACAGCCAATGTTGAAGATGTGCTACAAGGACCGTTTGAAATGGTAATCATATAATTACCCGCAGCAGCAGATGTTACACTATAAACAACCGGGTTCTGAAGAGTAGATGTAAAGCCATTCGGACCATTCCATAAATAAGTTACGTTTGCCAGACTGTCAGTGCCAAAGAGTGCAAGATTTGAACCTTCGCATACCGGTGCATTGCTAGTAGCAATTGGCATTGGTGGAGCACCCGGGTCTATGAGTGTTACTGGTCCTACTGAATTTGAAACACATCCAAAAGAACTCATATTTATATTGCTATATGTGCCTGACGTTAGCCCCGAAATAATTACATTGCCGCTGGCATCTGCAATTATTGTAGCAGTCTGTGGGCCGGCTATACTAGTATAATTAACTGAATAAGAAACACCTGAAATAAGTCCGGATAATATTATTGTTCCATCTGCACCAAAACAAACTGATGGATCTGTGTAAGAAACATTACTGATAAATGGCAATGGGTGAATAACTACCACAGTAGCTGATGGAGATGAAGGGCAACCCAATGCGGTAGCTGTAACCAAGTATGCACCTGCATTAGTTGTGTTGGTAGGAGCAATTACCGGGTTTTGTAAGTCAGAGATAAATCCACCCGGCCCCGTCCAGCTATAAGTGACACCCGGGGTACTGCAAGTTGCAGTCAGGTTAAGTACATCACCTGCGCAAATTGGGCCATTGTTGTTGACAACGGGCGTGGCCGGTGTTGGCGGAAAATTGAGTAAAAAAGGTCCTGTTACTGTATTAGATACACAACCAAAAGATGAGATTACATAGATATTTGTGTATGTGCCTCCATTTAGCCCGGTAATAATTACTTGACCTGCACCGTTAGTGGTGATATTAGCAGTGACAGGCGTGCCATTAAAAAGATAATCAACTGTGTAAATAGCGCCACCAATAAGTCCGTTTAATGTAATACTACCATCGAGACTGATACATGATGTAGGATCTGATGATGTAATGCTGCTGATTACCGGAGATGGGAATACAGGCATTGGGAAAATACTGAAACATCCGGCTGATATTGCGTAGGTTATTACCACAGTTCCGGTGCTTACACCGGTAACAATACCCATTGCAGGGTCAATAGTTGCTATTGCAGGGTTGCTGCTCGTCCATGTTCCACCTGTTGTAGTATTCGTTAATGAAGTGCTTGCTCCATTGCATAAAAATGAACTGCCTGATATTGGAGATGGTGATGTAACTACGTTTACATATATCGTTGACAAGCAGCCGGCTGCCGTAGTATAGGAAATTGTTGCTGCACCTGCTGATACGCCACTAACAACACCTGTTGCATCTACTGTCGCAATTGATGAATTACTACTTGTCCATGTTCCTCCGGGAACACCATTTAGCAATGGTGTTGTAGTGCCTACACATACGTCAGTGATGCCGGTAATCGGCGCATTGGGGTTTACTGTAACAGTTCTAAAGGTAGTATCCATAGTTCCACAAGCGTCAGTTGTTATTAATGTATAAACTGTAGTGCTACTAGGTGCAACAGAAATTGATGAGGTTGTTGCGCCACCCGGACTCCACGAGTAAGAATAAGGTGCTGAGCCATAAGCAGTTGTTGCGTTCAGGGTTGTTGATTGCCCTTGACAAATAGCAGCCGGGTTAGATATCGTAGAGTGAAGCGATTGCCCGACAACTGTTATGGTCAAAGGCATTGTAGCTGTAATGTATAGATTAGAGCAAGGTGCTACTGATAGATAGCTCTGGTAAAAGTTCATTGTAATATTTAGGTCATACGCTGCACAGTTTACTGCAGGTACACAAGGTCCATAATCTGATATCAATGAGATATTTGCTCCACCACAAGTACCCGGAGTAAAAGTGAGGCAATACCAATACCAACCGGTTAGTGCCGGGTTGCGGCATGTACCTAAGGTGAAATCCATTGCGCCATTTGTTTGCAATGCACCACCACTTGCCAAATACTCAAATGTGAATTGAATATCTGTAATAGTGATATCCGCAGGCACTGTTGAAGGATCAACAATAGGGCAACCCACCGTCCACCCCGGGCTATAAGTAGAACCTGCAACCGCAACACTAGTGCCTAAGGTTACTAAAGGGTCTATAATTACCGGGTAAGAAGTTGTTGGCCTGTTGAGGAAATCGCCGGGTAACGCTATGTCTAATGTATTGTCATCGCCAATCAGGTACTCCAGATTGCGGAGTGTTTTTTCGCCATCATTTTTTTCAAATGCAGTAGCGGTAGATATTACATATACTTTCTCTTTTTGTTCGTTTTGTACTTCTAAAATACCGGTAAATCTTTTCTGATCATGGGCATAAAGCGAAAGCCCCTTATCCATTTTCAGATGATCACGAACAAGTAGTTTTCCATCAGCATATTGAGGCATTGCTTTATTAATCCAGAAATTAGTTTTTACAGCACCTCTGCTGGTTCTTATTTCTATATCTATACCCGGCCACGCATTGGTTACATAAACTCCATCATCACCTGCAGTATAGTTTTGCCAATTGGCTTTGCCTAATGAAGTGACTGAATCATTACCATGCTCAAACAATAGTTCTAAATCATTATTGAAAGCTAATTGTTGTCCGCTTTTGCCAAAAGAAGAATAGCGTTCTTGAGTATGAACTGCTACTGGAGCTTCCTGTTCCGTAGCGGCATATATACCATTATTTTTCGGCTGAAGAGTAGTTTTTATAGTATGCCATAATCCATCATTGCTCTTATAATGCATTGGAGCAGTAGATGATTGTGTTAATACTTCTTTTCCTTCCTTACCCTTGGTTATGAATGTTTTATTACGTTCGGTGCGTTTCCCGATTGCTTCATAACAATCTTTACATGGAGCACCTTTATACAATCTGCCTAATTCTGGATCTTGCTCATATCCTTTATTTGCATTAATTGTCTCTGCGGATGTGTCAATTGATATGGGTGTAAAGGATGTATAGTTGAATTTTCCTTCTCCCATACCGGGTTTGGCATGGGTAGTTTGAGCATATAATGGTGCATTATAATTCAGATATAAAACAGAAATCAGTAACAGGAAATACCTGTATATCTTATTCATAATAATGCGATATTTATCAATATGCAATATTAGGAAATATAGTTTGTATAAAGCTGTGCTTGTGCGGTTGTTCTGTGTTTGAAATAATTTGTTCTACACTTTTATGACAGAGGTCACTTAGCATATTTTTGTGCATTATTACCGTGTTTCTTCCCTTATTTTGCACGATGAAAAATAATTATTTCAGATGGGCACTTTGGGGATTGTTTTTTGGGTCGCTTTATGCGTTCAAAAGATACCGCGATGACACTGCACTGCACATTACTCGTTCAGGGATGGACTGGTTTTGGATTACAGCCGCTTATATATGCGTCTATATAGTAGTGGTAATGGTTATTATGGCAGTGCTCCGAAAACTGAAAAAGGACGAAAGCAATTGACAACTTTTTTATTGCCCTTTATTTTTTAGATTTTTACTGCTGAAATAGAATGGGAGCAGATGAGCTGCGTCATCAACAGTGATAATTTGTCCATCAGGGCTACACATATACATTGCTATGGGTGCATCTTGCGCCAATTGCATTTCAAGAATGGTTTGTCTGCAAATGCCACAAGGTGATAATGGGGTATTGTTATCAGTATTGCTGGTATAGCAAACTGCCATTGCCAATATTTGTTGTTGTTTATCCAGCGGATTAATTCCGGATAACAGTCCACGTTCAGCACAAATTCCAGCCGGATAAGATGCATTTTCGTGATTAGATCCTGTTTTTATTGAGCCATCTGCAAGCAAAGCGGCTGCACCAACTCTAAATTGAGAATAAGGGGCATAAGCGAATTTCGTTGCTTTTGTTGCTTCGGCTATTAGTTGTTGTATGTGAGCAGGCAGTTGATTACCTGTAGTATGTTGAAAAGGGAAAGAGAATTGTTCCATGTATATCATCAAAAATTTAGTGGTAAAAAAAGGATAGCAGAGTTTTCCCCCGCTATCCTTTTACAATAATAATGCATAAAGCAATATCGTCAGCGTATTAGCGAAAATAATGCTTGTGCGAATATAATAATCTGTTGCGTCTTATATTAATGTTAAGTATTAGGTATATTAGTTCACCCAATCACAAATGAACACATTTGTGTCGTGCCCTCCGCCATTATTACGATTAGAGCTGAATATCAGTTTCTTACCATCAGGTGAGAACATCGGGAATGCATCGAAGCTACCATCGTGTGATACTCTCTCCAAACCGCTACCATCGATACCAATAATATACAGATTAAAAGGGAATCCTCTTTCATATTCATAGTCAGAAGCAAATATAATATGTTTGCCATCAGGGGTAAAAGAAGGTGCCCAGTTAGCTTTACCTAATGTAGTTACCTGATGGGCATCTGTACCATCGGCATTTGCCACAAATACTTCCATATTAGTTGGCATGACCAAGCCTTGCGCCAAAAGGTCTTTATATTCTTTTATTTCAGTTTCCGTTTTTGGCCTTGATGCACGCCAAACGATTTTTGTGCCATCTGGTGAAAAGCATGGACCTCCATCATATCCGAGTGTATTGGTGATCTGCTTTACATTGCTGCCATCAATATTCATAGTGTATATATCCAGGTCGCCATTACGCATGCTGGTAAATACAATTTTATCTCCCTTAGGTGATACTGTTCCCTCAGCGTCGTAACCCGGGCTATTTGTCAGTTGCTTGGTGATTTTACCATTGAAGTCAGCTACATAAATGTCATAAGTGCTGTAGATAGGCCAAACATATTTTTTGATCTTATTCCTATCCGGAGTAGGTGGACAAGTATCAGCAGCCTTGTGGGTAGATGCGTATAGGAAATGCTTTTTATCAGGCATCAGGTAGGCACATGTAGTTCTTCCCTTACCAGTGCTTACTTTTTTGTATTTGAATGTTTGATTACTTTTTGCCGGAATAGCACCATAAAATATTTGGTCACAAGACAGTCCTTCAGCCGGGTTGGTCCGTTGGAAGGTAATATGCTCATTGTCAAACCCGAAATAGGCCTCTGCGTTATCGCCACCTGTTGTCAGTTGGCGCATATTTTTAAAATGCTTTTCGTCAGGGTAGGCTAATTTTTTCTTTTCCTGAGCATGTGTTGTATTAGAGAAAAGTGCTGATGCAACAGATAGGTAAAGCAATATTTTGTGGGTATTCATAATTTTTATTTGGCGCAAGTTACTCAAAATGAGTGTTTTGTTAATTAAAAACTGTGATGCTTATTGTTATTTAGAATATTTCGTGTTCGCTCACCAGATATATAAATTGGGTTAAAACAGTTGCTCCCAATTTTAGTTCTCTATGATTTACTTGTTCAAAAACGTCGTTATTCGTGTGGTGCACGTCAAAATATCGTTGAGAATCTGGTAATAGACCGGCGACAGGAACATTCAGCTTTTTTTGAATGGCACTTATATCCGCGCCACCTTCATCATTACTGAAATCATATACGCCATAAGGCAAGAAGAGGTTTTGAAATGCTCTAATTTTATCCTTTTTTTCCTCACTCATTTCCATGCCCATTCCCCTTGGGGCAAAGCCACCTGCGTCAGTTTCAATAGCCAATGCATGATGTTCATTTTTTGCTGCTGCGGAGTCGGCATAAGCTTGGCCGCCTTTAAGTCCGTTTTCTTCATTCATGAACAGCACAGCGCGGATAGTATATTTTGGTCTGATACCCAATGCTTTAAACGCACGGATTACTTCGATAGATTGTGCACAGCCTGCACCATCATCATGTGCGCCTTCTCCTACATCCCACGAATCTAAATGACCACCGACTGTAATAATTTTATCGGGGTACTTACTGCCTTTTATTTCACCTATTACATTATAAGATCGAATCGGCTTATCGGTTATATGGCACTCAGATTGCATCTTGGCTTTTACTGTACCGCGTTTACAATATTGCTCCAGAGAGTCAGCAGAGATATTTCCCAATGCCATTTCTGGAATCTTTTTGATAGAGTCGGTATAATGCATGCTGCCGGTGTGTGGGAAATCATCAGCTCCGGTAGACATAGAACGTATAATAACGCCTGCTGCACCCTTAGCCGCAGCTATAGATGGACTGCCCCAGCGATATTTCACTGCATCGCCATAAGCCTGAAACGTAAAAATAAAATCCTGTCTGAACTTGTAATTAAAGAAGATGATATTTCCTTTTACTGCACTTTCGGGTAAGGCTTTAAATTCATCATAATTGGCAACCATAACTACTTTTGCTTCAAGCACTTTTCCTCCGGTTCCCTCACTGTTACCAAGTGATAAGGCAGATACTTTTTTATATTGACCATTTCCCGCTTTAATTAATAAGCTTTCGCTGCCACGGTGCCAATACGGTACATCAGCCGCTTGTAGCCAAACGCTATCTGCTCCGGCAGTTTTCATGTTTTTCTTACCCCATTCCACAGCTTTTGCAGCTGCAGGTGATCCGCTTATTCTGTTCCCTACACCCTTACATAACACGCGTAAATTTTCGTAGCAAGTGCCGTGTAACATAATCTCATCAGATATTTTCCGGAATATTACCGAGTCTTGCGCCAACGACATTTGACTGCATAAAACTGCTGCCAGTGTTATTAATCTAAATTTCATCTGCTAAAAATAATATAGAAATATGGAAATGTATCAATTTGTAGTATAGACTGTTGATTATCTGAATTAATGTATTGTTCATTTATTAGCCCATATTCACATTCATAGCTGATAATTACTCGTTATATTTGCACTCTAAATTTTTTTATGAAGAAAACGCTTATTCTTATTGCACTTTGTTTGCCTGCTCTATTGCTTACTCAGTGTGCGCCTAAAACAGTTGGTAAAAGCTCTGTAACTGTTGTAGATGAGGTTGCAGAAATGAATAAAAAATATACTGACGCCCAACGTGCAGATGGTAAAGCTGTTTATACCGGCTATTGCGAAAAATGTCACCAATTATATCAACCATCTGAGTTTACGGTAAAAGAGTGGGATAGAATCCTTCCAAAAATGTGCAAAAAAGCAGAGCTAAATCCACAGGATGCTGGTCTTGTTCGTGCGTGGGTAATAGCTAACGCAAAGCACAATTAAATTACAGTAGACTACTAAATAAAATTAGTCTTACCTAAAAATATAATTATGGTATGTTGAATTATGTTTGCATTTAGCATACATTTGTGCTGCCATACAAAATATCGTCATGAAATTTTTTACATCTCTTTTTGCTTTTTCATTGTTTTCAGGCAGCCTGTGGGCTCAGGATACCACCAATCAGCGTGTTGATCTTCACTTTCAAACCACTTATATATATCAGTATAAGCCGGGTTTTCATGCGGATTACAGTGGTCCGAATAGCATAAGTAATCATGAGGAAAAGCAAAATTCGCTAACAGCAACGATGTACTTAGGTATTCGTTTATGTAAAGGAGCTGAAATCTATATTAACCCGGAAGTTGCGGGAGGAAGTGGTTTAAGTGGTGCTTTTGGTATGGCAGGTTCTACTAATGGTGAGACCTTTAGGGTAGGAGATCCTGCACCAACCTTATATTTAGGTAGGGCATATTTAAAGCAGACTATTGCTTTAAATAAGAAAAAGGAATCTGTTGAAGACAATGAAAACCAATTAGGAGGAAATGAACCTACTCGTTTTTTAAGGTTTTATGTTGGAAAATTCTCCATCGGTGACTTTTTTGATAATAATAACTATGCAAACGGTCCCAGAACTCAGTTTCTTAACTGGGGATTAATGAGTAATGCCGCATGGGATTATTCTGCTAACTTAAGAGGGTACTCCGCAGGTATTACCACAATGTTGCAGTGGGATAAAATGACCTACAAATTATGTGTTGCTGCCATGCCAACAGTGGCTAACGGTGGCGAACTTAATTTAGATTATGGTATGTCTCGTGGCATAAATGCTGAAGTGGCAAAATCTATAACCATCAATAAAAAAGCAGGCCATGTAAGATTACTGGGTTATCTCAATGAGGCCAATATGGGTACTTACGCAATTGCTATAAAGAATGCAGTACCAACCATTGCTCCGGATGTGATATCAACAGAAAAAAACGGAACCAGAAAGTATGGTTTCGGACTGAATATAGATCAGGAATTATCTGATAATGTTGGCGCATTTGGTAGGATAGGATGGAATGATGGCAAAACAGAAACATGGGCATTTACTGAGGCCGACCGTACACTTGCTTTAGGCGTTTCATTAAAAGGTAAAATGTGGCATCAGAAAGAAGATAATGTAGGCATTGCAATGGTAGTCAACGGATTATCAGCCGATCATAAAAACTATCTTGCTGCAGGCGGTTTGGGCTTTCAATTAGGCGATGGTCATTTGAAATATGCTAATGAAATGATTGCAGAAGCCTATTATAGCTATAAGCCAACAAATTACGGTATGTGGTTAACGGGTGATTATCAGTTTGCTATGAACCCAGGCTATAATCATGCACGCGGACCACTACAGGTATTTTCTTTGAGACTACATGTAGAGATTTAAAAAATGCCCTCTTTTTTGAAAAACTTTTTTGTGGTTAAATATTAACGCTTATCTTTGCACCCCCGAAAGGGCAAAAAAGGTTCTGTAGCTCAGCTGGTAGAGCAAATGACTCTTAATCATTGGGTCCAGGGTTCGAATCCCTGCGGGACCACCGAAGTATCTTGAAAGTCGCTCTCAGAGCGACTTTCTTGTTTTTATCAAAATGAGGTGGCGGTTTAGGTGGCGGTTTTTGATACTCATTTTCAAGCTATTTTCAACATCTTTAAGCGTTAAAACAAGAAAAAACCAGCCTGAGAAGGCTGGTTTTACTATGTAAGTTGGATGATTATGCACTCTTCTTCTTCTGAACCCATTCGTAGAATGATTCAATATTGAGCGAGTAATTCTCAATATACCCGTTACGAACATAATTTACGCCAAGGTGCGAGTCATACATTGTTAGATGACGATTCAGCATTCCTGCATAGTGCTGTATTCCGGCTGTCCCAAACTCACAAGCATTAGCATCAATTTC
>CANGMZ010000053.1 GCA_947454715.1 Chitinophagaceae bacterium | reverse complement strand
GTGGTGCAGCCATTATTATCGATAAGATAAAATGTATAAGTAGCTTCATTGAGTCCGCTGAATACAGGGCTTGAAGTAAAGGTGGTATTGTTAGTAGAATAGGAATAAGGTAAAGTTCCGCCGGTAGCATTCAGGGTTACCGCCCCATCTGTATATCCCTGACAAGTGGGGTTGGTAATTAGTGCAGATGATACGGTAAATGTTGTTGGCTGTGTGAGCATTATGGTGGTGTCAATACTGCAGCCATGGCTGTCTTTGATATGAATAACATGTGTGCCGGATGTGAAGCCGGTAAGCACATTGCTGAGTTGGAAAGTACCTGAATTAGCGGCATATTGATATGCGGGAGTACCACCTGAAACGTTTACTGTAACAATACCATTAGCTCCGCCATTACAAGAAATATTTCCTCCTACAATGTTGTTGATAGCTACCGGTGCCGGTTGTGTAATGGTAAATGTTGTATCGTGCAAACAGTTGTGTGCATCCTTTACCGTTAGGGTATAAGTACCCGCAGCCAGACCTGTGAAAGTAGTGGTAGTGAAAAAGGACCCTCCGTTCAATGAAAAGGTGTAAGGTGCTGTTCCGCCTGATGCAGTTACATTGACCAATCCATTGGTATAGCCGGCACAAGATGGGCTGGTAATATTGATTGAGGGATAAACGATTGAGGGCTGTGTCATGCTCACAGTTGTATCGCCGATGCAGCCGTTAGCGTCTTCTATATGAAAGATATAAGCGCCTGCTGCAAGTGAACTGAACGTATTAGATGTGCTATATGCTGTGGTTCCGATTGCATAGGTATATGGTGCAAGACCTGTAGTTCCATTAACCATTATGATACCATTAGCCTCTGCATGACAAAGTGCAGGTGTAATGGCGAAAGTACCTGCGATATGCGTTGTGTTTGATACCGCAACTGTTGTGTCTTTGACGCAACCATTGGCGTCTTTGATATGAAATGTATAGCTACCCGCTGCCAAAGATATAAATACAGGAGACGAGACGTAACCGCCGGCCCCCATTGCATAAGTATATGCAGGCGTGCCCCCACTAACGGATAAAGTAACTTGTCCGTTAGCCAGAGTTTGACATAATGAAGAATTGACAATTGCAGCAGGTGTCATTCCGGCAGGATCTGCAAGTACAACAATTGTATCTTTCGTGCAACCATTGGCATCTTTGATGTGTAAGGTATAAGTGCCTGAGGAAAGACTACTGAATGTATTGCTGCTACTGAATGATCCGGTATTTACGGCAAAGGTATATCCGGGTGTCCCACCGGATGCATAGACATTTATAACACCATTATTTCCGCCGTTGCATAGTGGTATTTGCAGCGTAGCAGAATCGGCTGAAACAGGTGCAGGTTCAGATACAGTTATAGTAGCCGAATAGATACAATTGTTGGTGTCTTTTACTCTTACCGTATGCGTGCCAGCGTTGAGGCCAGTGATTGTAGCGGAAGTACTGTAGCCGCCACCATCTACAGCATAAGTGTATGAAGGAGTACCCCCTGTAGCCGAAATTAATACACTACCTGTACTGCTGCCAAAACAAGTCGCATTTGTAACTGTTGTAGTGATGGTAATCGGCGATGGCTGTGTTGTAGTTACTGTAGTATCGAAGAAGCAACCCTGAGGGTCATTGACATGGAAAGTATAAGTGCCGGACGGTAAAGTAAACGAGTTGAACGGCCCCAAGCTTCCTGTATTGTAGGCATAAGAATAAGGAGTGCCGAAGCCTCCAATTCCGTTTATGGTAACTATTCCGGTACCTCCATTGCAGAGTATTGCAGACAGATTTACAGAAGCATGCAGGTATTGCGAATCAACGAATGATAATGTGGTGTCTTTGATACAGCCATTCGCATTCATGATATGAAAAGTATACGTGCCGGCAGCGAGATTGCTGAATGTGTCGTTAGTAGTATATGTGCCAGTGCCTATAGCATAGGTATAAGGAGCTACACTATTATAGGCTTGTATAATCACCCTGCCATTCGAAAATCCATTGCAGGTAGATCTTCTGATAAAGATATTAGCCAAAATAAGTGGTGTGGGAGGCACTGTTACAGCAGTATCTTTAACACACCCATTGGCATCTTTAATATGTACAACATATACACCAGAGAAAAGCCCAGAAAAAGAACTTATGGTACCATAGCTACCTGCACCGAGTGCATATAGATAAGGGGCAGTTCCTGATGTGCCGGTAACCGAGATTGAGCCGGTATTTCCTCCTGTGCAAAGTGGCGCAGTAAGTGTAATCAAGGCGGACGGCAGTGGTGGCGGGGCAAACGTGATTATTGTATCTTTATAGCAGGAGACAGTATTGTAAGTGCGAATAGTATATGTGCCCGGAGCGAGGCTATCTGTTATGACACCTGTGACACCCGTGAATGTATGTACTGTTGTGCTTCCTTGCAATATATTGATGATCCAAGGATTCAGCCCGCCACCCGGGGTTACTGTAAAGATTGCATTACGTGTGCAGGTAGCGGCTGATAGTAAGTTGAAAGTTTCAGAAGGTGATGGGAGTACCGTTATTGTATAAGCAATGGATTGCCTGCTGGATAGGGGGCACCCTCTATCCTGATAGTTGATATAGAATGTATAAGTGCCGGGTGTTGCTGTGCTTACATTCCACTGAAAAGTACCTAATGGTGTGGTAGTGGTATTGTTTACAATAGTAAAAGTAGCACCTGTTGGTAGACCACTTGCAGTCATGGTTATGGTATCGCCATCGGCATCAGTAGGGTTAATGTGGAAGTTAAACAAACCTGCAGAATTACATACATTAATCTGGGTGTTACTGATGATAGAACCGCTGCTGGCTGCGCTCATGCTGCCGGTAGGCGGGTTGTTACTACACGGGCTGAGTACAACAATCGTCATCTCTCGTTGAGATGTTCCTTTTAGTATGCCACCTGATAATTCCCTAACATTGTAAACCACATCTGCACGCTGAGTAAGGTTTGGGGTGAATGATAACTGCCCTGTTGTGGTGCTAAATGAAAAGCTTCCGGTACTAACGGCAAGTGGGGCAGTAGCTGAATATGGGAATACATAATTGACACTGCTCCCGGTACCTGCATCTATTGCAGGTACTAACGAAAAGGAAAGATTATCGCCATTAGGGTCTACTGCAGCCGGATTATAATTGGCGGCAGAGTTAATGCAGAAATAGGGGGTAGGTATTATATTATATAATGCACTTGAATTACCTCCTGATGTATTGTTGAGGGTATCAACCAATTGTATGGTAGAACCTGCTCCGGGAATATTTATATTAGTAATGCTGTTGCTTCTTCCTGCAGATGAAGTTCCGCCCATATTGCCGGTAAACAGAAACCGCCAAACAGGAGATGTTGTGGGTAAAGAAATATTAGCTGAGTAGATAAATTTTTTGATGCCGGGTAATGTGCTCGATATGTTTGTGCAAGTGGTATTGCCTGCTTGTGCCGGACAAACCGGCGATACCTCAACTCCATTGGTTGGTGGTTGCACGACCAATGATAATGTGCTAAGGTATGTATTGCCATTATAGATGTCGATAGATGGTGATGCAGTTGCGAGGTTGAAAAATGCTGTTCCTGAGCAATCGCCATAAACTGCAAGTGTAACAGTGTATACGTTAGCACCTATGTTATTATAATAAAGGTCCATACCAAAAATATGGGATGCACGAGCTGCAATTGATGAGCAAAAGAGTGTCACCAAAATGCAAAGTAATCTCAGGTATGAGCGCAGTATAACAGGCATAAAAGTTAAAGTACAAATATAGATTTTTTCAGGGGTATTTAGTCGGGAAAGTGGCTGAAAGTATTGTTGGGGATAATTGAAAACAATACAGGCAACTACTTGTGTAGTTGCCCGTGTTATTCATATAGTATTAGTTTGCTTATTTATTCATTGTAGCCAGGAATTCCTCATTGCTGCGAGTTCCCTTCATTTGTTTGAGCAGGAAGTTCATTGCTTCGTCAACGTTCATATCCGCAATGTGATTGCGTAATAACCACATTTTGTTTTGTACGTCTTTATCCATGAGTAAATCATCTCTACGGGTAGAAGAAGATGTAATGTCGATAGCCGGGAAAATACGTTTGTTAGAAAGTTTACGATCCAACTGTAATTCCATATTACCTGTACCCTTGAATTCTTCAAAGATCACTTCATCCATCTTAGAACCTGTATCAATCAATGCCGTGGCCAAGATAGTAAGAGAGCCTCCGTTCTCGATTTTACGCGCAGCACCAAAGAATTGTTTTGGCTTCTGCATGGCGTTAGCTTCCACACCACCACTCAACACTTTTCCGCTTGCTGGGGCTACTGTATTGTGCGCACGTGCCAAACGGGTAATAGAGTCCAGTAGTATCACTACATCGTGCCCAACTTCTACCAGTCTTTTCGCTTTTTGTAAAGCTATTGTTGAAACCTTTACGTGCTTGTCAGCAGGTTCATCGAAAGTAGAAGCGATTACCTCTGCACGCACGCTACGTTGCATGTCGGTAACTTCTTCAGGGCGCTCATCGACCAATACAATCATGAGGTACACTTCAGGATGATTAGCAGCGATTGCATTGGCTACTTCTTTCAGCAACATTGTCTTACCTGTTTTAGGCTGAGACACGATCAATCCGCGCTGGCCCTTACCTATTGGGGTAAAGAGGTCCATGATACGTGTGCTGTAATTGCTTGCAGTTGTAGTGAGGTTTAGCTTTTCGAATGGGAAAAGGGGCGTCAGATAATCGAAAGGCACACGGTCGCGAATTTCGTCGGGTAGTCTACCATTGATAGTTTCTACTTTCAGTAAAGCGAAATACTTTTCACCTTCTTTAGGTGGTCTTACATTTCCTTTTACAGTATCACCTGTTTTAAGGCCGAATAACTTTATTTGAGACGGAGATACATAAATATCATCCGGAGAACTTAAATAGTTGTAATCACTGCTGCGTAAGAAACCATAGCCATCTGGCATCATTTCCAGAACGCCTTCGCTTGCAACAACACCATCAAAGTCGAGATTGAAATTAGATTGCTTTTCTTCTCTACGCTGGCGGTTAAATGGCTGAGGGTTTGGTGTAGCGGGCCTTTCCGTTTCTGCTGCCTGCGGTGCCTGTACATCAGATGTTTCTGCCGTTGGCATAGTAATACCTGTGCTTTCTTCTATTTGCCCTTGTGGGTTGAGGGTAGGAGTGGCAGGTGTTACCACTTCAGCAGTTACTTCAGGCGTTACAGCTAAGTTGGAAGAAACCGGAGCGGCTACAGGTGCAGGGTTGTTATGGTGAGCGGGTCTTGGATTATTGAAATTAGGATTGTTAGGATTTCTGTTATTGAATTCCCTTCTTTCTCTTTCCGGTCGTGGGGTATGTTGTGGTCTCGGACCTTGAGATGCTTGCTGTGCAGGTGTTGATGTTTCTGCAACAGGTGCTGGAGCAGGCTGCACAGTTATTGGTGTATGTACCGGAGTAACAGCGATTGGTGCAGGTGCATTCTCGTTAGCTTCTTTTGGCTTGCGACCTCTGCGTTTCTTTTCACCCGTAACATCGGTATCTGTTGTTTCTTCTTTTATCTCAACAGGAACTGCAGCAGCTACGTCTTGTTTAGTTTCAGAAGGAATATTTTGAGTAGTTACAACCGGAGCCATATTTTCTTCTTTTGGTTTACGGCCTCTGCGTTTTTTTTCATCCGCAACAGGAGATTTACCATTTATTGCCTGCTGATCAAGTATCTTATATATAAGGTCCGGCTTGTCATACGAGCGAGCATTATCGATTTTAAGGTTGTCGGCTACGTCTAACAGCTCAGGTATGAGCATATCATTTAATTGCAAGATGTCGTAAGGCATGCCTTGTTTTTTTCTGATTGAGATATATTAAATAATAACAATAATGACACAATAGATGATCTTATCAATAAAGTTTTTTCTGGAACAGTTATCAAAGGAAGTTTCCTGTTAACCGGATTAAGGATGGAACAATTGTTGATTCCGTTTTGCAAGTTTACAACTGTTTTCTGATAAAAAACAAAAAAGGTTTATTTTTTATCATAAGTTTTCACAAACGATTTAGCCATGCGCTCTATAGTTTCCTTTATTGGTGTATAGCTGAATTCAGGTAGTGCGGCTAATAACTTACTGTTGTCGTAAAATGATTGATTATGAGCACTTACGGCAGTTTCTTTGGTGATTACGGGGCGTTTTCCCAGCCAGCTTTGTACTTTTCCTAGTCTCCAGGTAAGACCTGTTATTAGTGAATTGGCATATATACGAGGTGGTTTTTTACCCAATGCATTCGCCATATAAGTAAAAATCTCTCTGAAGCTGTAATTGCCTGCACTTATGATATAACGTTCTGCTTCATGAGCGGAGTTCATAAGTGAGATAAGAATATTGACGACATCTTTTACATCTGCCCAGCCCGAGGTTCCCTTTGTATAATAAGGGAATTCTTTCCATGCTACCTTCATCAATTCTGCTGAGCCTTCATCGAAATTACCTTCTCCCAGTATGATGCCCGGGTTTACGATTACAGCATTAAGCCCTTCGCCAATGCCACGCCACACTTCAGTTTCAGCCATGTATTTACTTAGTCCATAAGCTGAATTGTATGCGCTTTCCTGCCATTGTTCTTCTTCTGTTATTGCTTTAAGGTTTGCTCCCGATCTGCCCAAAGCAGCTACAGAGCTTACATAAACCAGTTTGGTGATATTCTGTTCCAGTGCTTCATTAATTATATTGGCGGTGCTTTCAGGGTTGAAGTGCAGCATTTGCTGGTGGTCTGCAGGTTGGAAAGAAACAATAGCTGCACAATGATATACATGAGTGACGCCTAACATGGCTTCTGTCACATCATAAACATCAAGTAAATCTGCTTTTTGCCATTGTACGCCAGTTAGCTGCTTATCTTCCTCAGATGGCTCATTACGATAAAAAAGCGCACGCACAGGCAACCCTTGCGCCGATAAAGAACGCACTAAATGTTTACCTAAGAAACCGCTGCCACCTGTAACCAGAATCATAATAAGATGCCAAAAGTAAAGAGTAAAAAACGAAAAGCGTATTTTCCATTGATTGTATTTCCTTTTTGTGCTATTGATATGTAATATATAGGAGGATATATGCAATAGTATGCCAATGTTTTACCTAATAATAGCTAAAAAGGGTAGCTAATCTGCTTTTTGGTAGATAATTGTTAGTGAATACTTAGCTTTGTTTACATATTAATAAATGTATGAGGAGGCTGATTTGTATAGTAGCAATATTGCTGGTAAGTAATTTTCCTGTAGTGAGTTATGCTCAAACCGCAGAGGAGTTTAATGAACAGGTAATTGCTTCGACTGATAGTTTGTATCTATTGGCGTCTTTGTGGGCACATGTTTTTCAGGATAATTATGAGAATGAGCGTAAGTTCGGTGAATTAGCGTCTATTCGTAAAGACCTCCAAAAATATATAGACCAACAGCTGCGCATATTTAAGAAAGGTAATGATGCTGAAGGCTCGGAAAATCTCCGTAATTCATTAGTGTCTTTTTATGAGTTTGAGAAGAAACTTATTGCTAAATCATTTGTGCCATTTGAGAACTTGACTCCTTCATCGACAGTTGAAGAGGTTAATGCTTGCAGGGACAAGCTAGGGGAAGAAGGAAAGCAAGAGCGCGAATTTCTTACTGATGTAAATAAGGAGCGAAAAGAATACACAAAGCGTAATAATATAGAATTTGCGCCACCGCAGGCAGCACCTAAGCCAATACCAAAGCCCCGAACAGGTCCTGTAGTTAAGGCTAAAACAGCCCCGACGCCACCGCCGGAACCTACACCTGTTGCTAATCCGGATGATGAAGACCGTCAGGAGCCTGTATCATCAAGAACATCTAGTGGTAACCCAACCAAAAAATTGCCAGCTAAAGAGGAGAAGCCAGAAACAAAGACTCCCAAAGAAAAAGAAGATAGTGATGATGACGGAGATTAAAACGTTCTCATGACTATCTTCTTGTTCAGTTTTTATTAAAACTACATCCATTTCACCTTGTCTGCGGGTGCACTGTTTCTGGTTCCGGGTTTTGCAGGTTCATCGGTATAACCGAGATATATGAGCCCAAGTACAATATCTTCGTTGCCAAGTCCTAAATAGGATTTCATTGCTGGTTTTAGGGTCATACCGCCAGTGCTCCAAAATGAGGCTATACCCAATGCTGTTGCGCCCAATAAGATATTTTGTATGGCTGCAGATGCGGCAGCTACTTCTTCTATATGCGGTATTTTTTCGTTAGTACCTCTTTTCATTACCGAGACTATAAGGTGAGATACTTTTTTAATGTTGTTCTCCAGTTTTTCTTTTGTTCCTAACATGCGTGTTTCTTCCGGTGTATTGTTCCAGTATAGTTCACCATGATCTAATCCGAATTTTTGTAAAGCTTCGCCGGTATACACAAAAAACTGCCATGGCTCTGTGCGACCATGTGTAGGTGCCCAATGTGCGAGAGTAAGTAATTCCATTACTGTTTCATCAGGTATTATTTTACCGTTCATCTTTGCGCCCCCAATAGAGCGTCTGTTCATAATTGTATCTGCGACTACCGCAAATTGTTCATTTGTCATACCGGGCAAAGGTAATGGCTCTTTTAGAAACCATGAGAAGGGATGTTGTGTAACGTAATTGATTTATTCAATAGGCATATATGATGGCGGTCATCTGTATTGAAGACAGACTGAATAACTTTGTGTTTGTAATTTACCGGAGTATCATTCATCATTAGTCAGTAAACATTCATGACAAAGCTATTTTCTCCCATACAGATAAAAAGCATTTCCTTTAAAAACCGCATAGTGGTATCGCCTATGTGTCAATATTCTGCTACCGATGGTTTTGCTACTGATTGGCATTTGGTTCATTTAGGTAGCAGAGCGGTAGGCGGTGCCGGATTAATCATTGCTGAAGCTACAGCAGTAACACCTGAAGGACGAATATCTCCTTATGATTTGGGTTTGTGGAAAGATGAGCACATTGATGGATTAAAGAGGATTACTCAGTTTATTGAGCAGCAGGGGTGTGTGCCGGGTATACAATTGGCGCACGCCGGGAGGAAGAGTAGCATGAGTGCTCCGTGGATGGGTAATAAATTAGTTGCTCCCGCTGATGGTGGCTGGGAAACAGTGGCGCCAAGTGCTATACCATTTTCAGATGATTATTCACACCCTTCTGAACTTACGGTTGAGGGTATAGCGCGCATTGTAAAAGGATTTAAAGATGCCGCAAGAAGAGCTCTGGCAGCAGGATTTAAGGTAATAGAAATACATGGTGCACATGGTTATCTGGTCAACGAGTTTTTATCTCCGTTAACCAATCAACGTAATGATGAATATGGTGGTTCGTTTGAAAACAGATTACGTTTTTTGATGGAAGTCATAGCAGCAATTCAGACAGAGTGGCCTGCAGATTTGCCACTATTCCTGCGTATATCTGCAACAGATTGGGCCGAAGGTGGATGGACTGTTGAAGATTCTGTAAAGCTGGCAACCATACTGAAAGATAAGGGTATTGATGTGATTGACTGCTCAACGGGTGGAGTAGTGTCTTATGCTAAGATGACACCATTCTCGGGTTATCAGGTTGAATTTGCAGCAGCTGTTCGTAAAGCAGGTATAGTAACAGGTGCGGTAGGGATAATAACCACTGCTGCACAAGCGGAGGAGATATTACAGAATGAGCAGGCAGATCTTATTTTTATGGCTCGTGAGTTACTTCGTGATCCTTATTTCCCACTTCGTGCGGCACGAGATCTTGATGAAACTGCGGTGTCGTGGCCGGTACAATACGAAAGAGCAAAAAGAAAAAAATAATAAGTTAGGTATATATTAAGCTAGAGATGTAAAACCCTTTACATCTCTAGCTTAATGTGCTATTTTTCATAACATACCTGAGCATAAGCAATAGCACCCGGCATAGGTGGGTTCAGTTTACGAACGGCAACTTTTACCTTTAAAGATTCCGGGAAACGCTCTTTGATAGCCCCGTGAATATTGTACACAAATGTTTCCAGCAATTGTCCTTTTGAATTAAATACCTCTGCTACAGTTTTTTGTATCAGGGTATAGTCGGCATAAGGCCAAGGCTGTGCATCAGGTAGTGCTACATCCACATCTACCTCAAACGAATTACCCAAAATATGCTCTTGTGGGTAAAGGCCATGAGGGGCTAATAGTTTAATACCATGAAGTGATACTGTCAGCATTTTGAAAATAGTTTTAAGTGCTTGATCAGATTTGTTTACTCCATTTGTTCAGTTGGTTTACTGTCGCCGCCATATCTTTTGGTAAAGGTGCATCTGCAGTTATGAGTGTGCCATCTTCTTTTTCAAATTCAAGTCGGTAAGCATGAAGTGCCAGTCTGTTAAGTAGCGGGCGTTCTTCCTCTTCGTGTTTTGCCTGATTGTATCTACGTTTAATAGAAGATACATAAAAGGGTTTACCATCGCCATAAAGTTCATCGCAAACTATAGGGTGACCTATAGACTGCATGTGTACCCTTATCTGGTGTGTGCGGCCGGTATGTATCTGAAATTGCATGAGTGCAAACAATGGCCATTGTTCAGACACGCGGTAGTCAGTCACTGATATTTTACCCATTTTCGCTACAATCATTTTTCCATGAACGGCTGGGTGTTCTGCAATCATGTTTTCAATACGCGCTTCTGCGGGAACAACTATGCCTGTTACCAACCCTGCATAGTATTTATTAACATCGCGCTCCTGAAATATCATAGACAGATATTTATGAGCGGCTTCATTTTTAGCGAAACAGATTACTCCGCTTGTATCTTTGTCTAAGCGGTGTGCCACCCAAACTCGTTCTTTCTGGCGGGCTTCCAATATTTTATTCAGGCTAGGTAGGGTAGGGTCAAACCTATCAGGGATTACCAGCAAGCCCGATGGCTTGTTGATTATGATAATATCGTCGTCTTCAAAAAGTATCTCTAATTTCATTGTTATGTTTCTTTATAGATATGCTGCAAGGCAGATGTCTTCTTGTCTGCGCATTTCTTGTTTGTTGTCTGCTGTCTTGTCTGTGAAGCCACACAAATGCAGGGTACCATGAAATATGACTCTGTGCAATTCGTTGATGTAGCTTACGCCAAACTTTTCTGCATTTTCCTTTACCCTTTCAGTACTTACATATATTTCACCTGTGAGGGTATCATCGCTTTCGCTGAGGTCGAAGGTGATGATATCTGTAAGTGTGTCGTGGTTCAGAAATTGTTTATTGATGTGCAGCAGGTATTCGTCACTACAGAATATATAATTAAGTTTTACCTTCTTTATCCCCTCCAGGTGGGTGTCAACAAGTGTGTCGAGGTATGCAGATAGTTTTCGCTTATCTTTCAACCCTGACTTAATATCATTATCCTGAAATGTTGCCGGCATCAAAAAAAATTTGGGCAAAGGTCGCACATTTTTTGTTTAATGCGTTTTTTGTGTGGAAAGGTAGTGGCTTACGACTCTGCATCAGTCATTATTAGGCTTACCCTTTTATCAGCATCTTTAGTTTCCAGAGGAGCGATGTATTTTTTGATAAGACGAGATATAATGCTCTTCTGCCGCCAAAATTGCTGTAAAAGCGTTCTACACCTTCGTCCATGCTGCCTTCCAGGTCAAAGGTTTTATGCCCCAGTCGTTTAGACTCCTTTATGGCATGCCAGAGTAATAGCGACATTGCTTTGTAGTTTTCTGAATCGGGGTTTTGTCCCAAGCAAAGTGCGTAGCTACGCTCACTGTCCCATACCTGCCATAGTATGCCATGTATCTTATCTGCAGAGCGAGCCACCCATAGTGTGCCGGCATTGTGGGTAATACAGGCATCGAGCAGGCGTTGCATGTCGGAAGGAGACAATGCAGGGTGCTTACCCTTTCGGCTGAGTAAATGAGTATAGTAATTGAAAAGCGTACTTAGTTGTTCCGGTTCATTGGTGATGGTCAGCTCCGTTTCTGCTGTGCGAATATTTTTGCGCAGGGAGTCTTTCATATTGGCTAATAAAACTTTTTCTTCCGGAGCCAGATCTATTAGAAAAGTTTGCTGCACTGTTTGTTGCAAACCGTAGTTTTTAAACAAACCTGCTTGTTTAAGGTCGGGCTGTAAGGATAGATTCCAAACATGAGCAGGTGGCATCTGTTTGAGCAATTCTGCAATTGTTTCGTGCTCTGTGCGGTCTATATTGCTTTCTTTGATATCGGCCGGCAATAATACTTTAGGCCCCATGTATGGGGTAAACGGTGCATTGCGAATGAGCGTAACGCCAGGTTTGTGCTCTATGGGGTATGCCCAAACGCCACGGGGACGATTTCCTAAGGTCACTATTGCTGCGTTCCAGTTGGGGCAAACCACATCAAGCCACCAGTATTGTGAGAATACTGATATTTCGGGGTGTTGCTCACAAATGGTTTTGTATAACGCCTTGCTCAAAATCGAAAATTATAGATATGGTTATTTGAACTGCAATACTTTGGCTGGTTGTATCCTGCGAATATACAATGCCGGCAGCCACAGGCAAAGCACAAATAATAATAATGCTGAAATATCTGTAGCTATTACATGCCACCATATCACTTTTACGGGTACAAATTTCATAAAATATACGCGTTCATCGAGCTTGAAGAGGGCGTAGGTTTGCTGCGCCCAACAGAGGGTAAGCGCCATAATATTACCTAATATGATACCTGCAAAACCTATAATGCCACCTATGCTCATGAATACATATACGGTACTTCTGAAATTCATGCCAAGTGCTTTGAGTAGCCCCACCATGGTGGCCCTGTCTACCATCAACACCAATATAACACCGCTGATATTGATGATGGCTACCAATGCCATAATGATGAGTAAAATGCTACTATTCATAGATTGTAATCCGAGCCAGTCGAAAAGGCCCCCGTTGGTTTCGGCAGTGGTTATGGAGTCTATGGGTGCATCTACAAGGTTATAATGTATGTAGTTAGATACAGTATCGGCATAAGCTTCGTTGTCAAGATCTAATTGGTAGGCGTTGATACTATCTGCACCCCATTTGTTGATATGTTGCAATAGTCTGATATCGCATATTGCATAATATTTGTCTACATCTTCCATGCCACTATGGAACATACCTGCTACGCGTACTTTGCGCAGCCGCGGAGTAGCGCCCGATTCAAAAAATTCAAGCAAAATGGTGTCTCCCGATCGCACGTCGAGCAAGTCTGCAGTGCGCTCAGATAGCATTATTTGTCGGGAATAAGCTGTATCTGAGTAGTCGATGAGCGACCCGGAGAGGCGCATATTTTTAGAAAAGTGATAATTTTTATCAACGCCCTTTAGGCGCACGCCCTCCATTTTACTGTGGCATTGAAGTATTACCGGACGTTGAGCAAAGGGGGTTACTGCGGTGACATGAGGAATATGCTCCATTGCAGCTACCAGTTTTTTGTCGTAGTAGATGGGTGGGGTAGTGAGTGCATTAGATTTGATGGGGTCGAAATAGGTGACGTGTACATGCCCCGAAAAGCTGTATAATTTACTTTTAACCGCATCTTTAAAGCCGGTAGTGACTGCCAGCGATAGTATCATCACCGCTACGCTCAGGCCGGTAGCCAAAACCGCCAACCTTATTATAAAGGAGAACGTGCCTTTTTGATTGGCCAAATACCTGCGTGCTATGAAAAAAGGTAGATTCAAAGTGACGTAAAAGTAAGTGATTTTGAATAAGGCAGGGAATTGATAAGCCAGGTTGATATATCTTAACGAAGGAACTAGAAAAATTTTCATTTTACCTTAATTGTTTTTAAATCAGCTTTTAGCCAACTTTATACGCATTAAGATGATATTGATGCAATTAATTGTTTATAATCTCTGAAATTCGAAATAAAAAACATAAATATTTATAATGTCTATTAATATTACATTATGAATACTTTATCCTGCAACTTTACGGTGAAAGCTAGTGCAGATGGTTCATTTTGCTTGCAAAAAATTGAATGGAAGGAAGTATTAAATACTAAAGTTACAAATGGAGTAACACCCATAACACTGTCGTCAGGTATGGCTACGGGTATTTACATGGCAGTTTATACACCATCAAGTGGTGGCAGACAGCAACTCAGCGTTTTGTATAAAAACAATAAATATTAATTATAATATTTATGTGTCAATGGTTATAATCTTAATTATGTTACTGGTTATATAATTACTGAGTTATGTTAGACTGCTATAATCAGGTTATTTTCCCATCTTCACATTCATAAATTTTCATATTTCCGCAATAAACCCTTATCTTTGCAGTCCTTTAAAAAAACAAAAGGGAAAATTTATTTTGGAAGAGCAAAAAATCAATTCAGAAACAGCCGGAACTATGCCAGAAAGCGTGGAGTCCGTACAAACAACTGCCGCTGAAGCTCAGGCAACAGCAGTAGAAGTAACCGCAGCACAGCCTGCAGCAGAAGCGCAGACTCGCGCACCACGTCATTATTATCAAGTTGCATCAACAACTTCGCATGATGATTTCGACTGGAGCGTTGACAAGCGTAATGTAGCATCTTACGATAAAAACGATCGTGAGAAGTTAGACATGGTGTATGACAACACCTTTAAAGCGATCACAGAGAACGAACTGATGATGGGTACAGTTGAAGGTCTGACAAAGACTGATGTAATCATCAACATTGGTTTCAAATCTGATGGTTTGATATCACTTAATGAATTCCGCGACACACCAAACGTACAGATAGGTGATGTAGTAGAAGTAATGGTGGTAGAAAAAGAAGACCGTGAAGGTCACCTGCACCTGAGCCGCAAAATGGCTCGCGCAGCACGTTCATGGCAGCAGATCGTTGACTTCTACAAAACCGGCGAAGTTGTTACAGGTACTATTACCTCTAAGACTAAGGGTGGTTTGATCGTAGACGTTCACGGTTTGGAAACATTCTTACCTGGTTCACAGATCGATGTTAAGCCTGTAACTGATTACGATCAGTATGTAGGTAAGACTATGGACTTTAAGGTTGTTAAGATTAACGAAACTATCCGCAATGCTGTAGTGAGCCACAAGGCACTTATAGAAAGCGATATAGAACAACAGCGTAGTGTTATCATTGGTCAGCTTGAGAAGGGTCAGGTACTGGAAGGTACTGTGAAGAATGTTACCGATTTCGGTGCATTCATCGACTTAGGTGGTGTAGATGGTCTGTTGTATATTACAGATATCAGCTGGGGCCGCGTAACGCACCCAAGCGAAGTGCTGCATAACAGCCAGAAGCTGAATGTGGTAGTTCTTGATTTCGATGATGAGAAGAAACGTATTAGCCTTGGTCTGAAACAATTGACTCCTCATCCTTGGGATAACTTGCCAGAAACAATAGTTGAAGGAGCACGTGTTAAGGGTAAAGTAGTAAATATCGAAGATTATGGTGCGTTCCTTGAGATCATGCCAGGTGTAGAAGGTTTGGTACACGTATCTGAAATCACATGGTCTTCTCAGCCTATCAACGCGAAGGAATTCTTCAAGTTGGGCGAAGAGCACGAAGCTATCGTGGTAACTTTGGATAAGGACGAGCGCAAGATGAGTCTTTCTATCAAGCAATTGTCTGCTGACCCATGGGAAACTATCGAAACTAAGTTCCCATTAGACAGCCGTCATCCGGGTGTTGTTAAGAACATCACTCCTTATGGCGTATTCGTAGAGTTGGAAACAGGAATAGGTGGTATGATACATATCAGCGACCTTAGCTGGATCAAGCGTTACAATCACCCAAGTGAGTTTGTTAAGACTGGCGAAAGCATCGACGTTATGATCCTTGGCATTGACAAGGAAAACCGTAAGCTTTCTTTGGGTCACAAACAATTGGAAGAAGATCCATGGAATGCATTTGAAACTGTATTCCCAATCGGTTCTATTCATGAAGGTAGCGTAACTCGTAAGGATGACAAGGGTGCTACGGTTCAGTTGCAGTATGGCCTTGAGGCTTATGCTCCTGCACGTCACCTGCGTAAAGAAGACGGTAGTAATGTTGAGGCAGAAGAAACTTTGCCTTTCATGATTATCGAATTCGATCGTAACGACAAGCGTATCTTGGTATCACACTCTAAGGTTTGGGAACAAACTAAGAACGAAGAGAAAGATGCTGTTAGAAAAGAAAACGCTAGCGAAAACGAAAAAACCAAGAAAGCAGTTAAGAACTTACAGAGCAAAGTTGAAAAACCAACTTTAGGCGATTTAGGTGCTCTTGGTGCTATCAAGGACAAGCTGAAAAAAGCTGAAGAAGATGCAAACAGTGCTGAATAATCACTGATCATTTTTTGAAATACTGAAAGAGCCATTCTGCGTAAGCGGAGTGGCTCTTTTGCTTTTGTGTTGTTATGCAAATAATCATGACAGGGCATACAAAAGCCCTGACTGGCAGGGCTTTTGTATAATAATACATTTGCAAGTATTTGTGGTTGTTAAGAGAAAAATTTGCTCAGCCACAGTGGGCCGTTACGGCTCACATATTTATCAATATGGTCGTTGATATACAGGTCGTTGAGTATGTCAATTGCGCTTTGTGTGGTGATGTCTGTAAAGAATGCAAACTCTTTGGTAGACATGGTTTTGAACAATTCAAACAATGCCAGTGGGTTTTTATTGTAGGTGTTCTTTTGCATGTCCGGTATAAGTGTTTTCAATACCTCTTCATACTTATTGTAGGTCTGATAGCCACTTAATTTTATGGTTTCATCTTTATAAGTGAAAAAGATAGTTGGGAATGAGGTAACGTTCATTTGTCTGCATATATCCAGATCTTCTTTGAAATTGATTACCGCTTTACCTTCATAGTCGCGATGAAACCGGGCAATATCTAAGCCTGATTCGAATGCAGCCTCTGTTATGGTCTCCCATCTGGCAATATTCTTTTTTTCTAAAAACAATAGTTCTCTGAGTCTTCTCAGGAAAACCATTGCTGTTTGAGGGCATTGCATCTGGGCTGCTTTGAAGGCAACAGATGGTGGGTAAGAGGACTGCATAGGGTCTTCTATCCATACGTCGCCTCTCATCGGTATGTCGTATATATCTGCGGCTTCTTCCCAGTAGTAAGCCGCATCAATTGGTTTGTTTATTGTTTTGCTGCTGTAGTCGCCCCAGGAAGGGAGCAGGCCGCCCATTCGGTATTCAAAATCCAAATGGTGTTCATATTCCAGTTGCATCTTGCGCAGTTGTGGTTGTATGGTCCAGCAGGTAGAGCAGATAGGATCTGAGAAGTAGAGTATTTTTATTTTTTTCTTTTTATTAGGACCATGCGCCATGTTGTTATTCTGGTAAACAAGTGGCACTTGTATTTCATCGTCACTGATTGATGCAGGATTGAGGAAGTTGTTTTTCAGAGTTCTCCCCATTTCTACTTGGTTGACAATATCCTCTATCCTTTCGGTGTAGTATTGGTCAAAAGCACTCGTCATTGAGTTTCCGCTCGTCAATAGTTTCACTAATACTTTTGCATCTCTTATGGCATTAGTTGTGCCGGCACTGGTAAATGGTAGTGCTAAGTGTGCGGCATCGCCTATCAATACGATATTGCTTTTATGAAAAGAGGGCAATGCATCAAAGTCTCTCGTATTCCAGATGTAGGTGTTTTCGAATGAGTCTGAATGTATGATGTCTTTAACTACCTGCGGGAAGCGTTGCAGCATGTTAAGTGTAAAGTCTTTGAGAGCTCCAGGTGTTGATTTATCTATGTCTGCAATAGCAGGGTCAAACTGCATAAACCAAACCAGTTCCTCGTCTGTTGATGGTATGAAGCCAAAAGATATGCCTTTTACGTTGCTTTGTATTTTGGTGAACGTGTCGGCATAGTGCTCTGCAATTTGTTTGTTTACAGAAATGCCTACTATTTCTTTTACCTCTGTTGGGGTATAGTTTGTAGGCCCGAAAATGCTGCTTCTTACAGCGGAGTGGCCACCATCAGCACCAATGAACATATCGCCATACTCAATCTCTCCATTTTTGAACTGAGCAGCAATAGCTAGATTGTCTTTGTATATGAAATGGCTGAATTCCCTGCCCTCCTTTATGAATTTATAAGGAACAAGTGAGTATAAGAAATTAATGAACTCCGACCTTTTTATGCATTGCCACGGGGGGATGCGCATATTCATTACTTCCTTTCCGGAGGGTCTTTGCAGACAAAATTTGTTCACCACCTTGCCGGGCATAGGCAGGAATATTTTCCTGTCTATTTTTTTTAGTTCATTAATGATACTTACACCCTCATTGTGCATCATAAAGGCATTGCCCCTTGTTGGTATACCAACAGATCTTTCATTGATGACAATGTCAAATTTTTTTCTGTACAACAATGCACCTACAGTAAGCCCGGCAATTCCCCCACCTATTATTACTACTTTCATAACATGCTCATTGTTGTTTGTATTCTGTGCATTGCCTCTCCCAGTATTTCTTCTGATGTGGCGAAACTTAATCTTATGTATCCTTCTGCACCTGGTCCGAACCATTCTTCTTTGCCGGGCACAACTGCCACTTTAGCTTTGTGTTGGAGTATTTCTGCAAGTTGGCTACTACTCATTCCGGTAGCTTTGATGTTTGCAAATGCCACATAGCAACCTTCAGGTGCTATGCATGTTACATTTGGTATGTTATTCAAAGCATCTACGCAGAGTGTACTCATTTTTTGTAAATGACTCACGACTTCGGCAAGCCATTCCTGACAATGATCTAGTGCGGCGGTTGCGGCTACTTGCCCTGCAGTGTTGGCGCCATGTATGGTAGCAGTATGCAGCGATGCCTGCATCAGCAGTTGATATGTTTGTTCGTTGAATGCAGTTACAGCACCTATTCTTAGCCCTGCAAGCCCATACGATTTACTGAAACCGGTTACAATTACGGTACGATTTTTTATTGCATCATTAATACTGGCTATACCGGTGAATGTATGCGGTTGAAAAATGATGTCGCTCCATATTTCATCAGATAAGATCATCAGGTTGTGCTTACATGCTATTTCGCCAAGTATTGTCAACTCTGCTTTTGTAAATACCTTGCCTGTAGGGTTAAGCGGGTTACACAAGCAAATCATTTTAGTTTTGGCGGTGATTAATCGTTCTAATCCGTCAAAGTTGATATTGTCGCTACCCGGTGGTATGGCATATCTTACTGCAGTTGCTCCATGTTGGGCAATTGAGTACTGAAACAGGAAATCTACCGGGTCAAATATTATGGCTTCATCCCCCGCATTCAGGAAGGCTTTGCAGGTAATATATATACCAAAGGCGGCAGTGTCTGTAGCAATTACAAAAGCCGGGTTGGTGACTATATTGCGTTTTGTGGTATAAAAATTTGCCAGACTTTCTCTAAATGAAGTTATTCCTGCAGGCGGACCATAAGACCAATATCTGTCTTGTGCGTATCTGGCGAGTGCATCTGCTATAGGCTGTGGTGAAGGGTAGTCGGGGTCTGCGGCAGTGAGGGGTATAACACCTTCAGGAAGTGTTGCCCATCTGAGATTGTAGGCTCTTTTTCTCAATTTCGCTAAGTCAATTCCCGATACAGCAGTACTCATATACTATTTTGTGAATCTAAAGATGTAAAACAAAGGAATTAAAATCGACACTATGTAACTACAATTAGTAATATTTCATTTGTATAGGTCATTATTTTTGTTATTGTTGTAAATATATTTATAAAACATGCTATAATTAGGGATGAATAAGAATGTAGCAACATCTACTTTTGATAGAATAAATAGATCCTAATGTCTAAGAAAGTACTTATTGTAGAGGATAATGAACTTATATTGCTGTTAAATGAGCGATATGTCACTAAATGCGGCTGTGAGGTTGTGGGGCGTACATGCGATATTGAAGAGTTTAAATTGATAGTTAAGGAGCAGCAACCCGATGTGATATTGATGGATATTTTATTGGGTCAGGAAAGGGACGGGATTGACTTTGTTTTGTCTGTTCCTGAGTCGTCTGCGAAGGTCATTTACCTCTCCGGTAGCTCTGATCCTGCAACACTTTCTCGTGCAAAACTCACTGATTATCATGCATTTCTGGTAAAACCGGTCATAATTGATGAATTAAAAGCGGCTCTTTCCTTTTAATTTTTGGTTTCCCTAACATTAGTAGCTTAATATTAGGGATACTTTAGTTAATTTGTGTGCATTATTAACAATGTATAGCATCTGCACATGAATTATTTTATAGGAATTTTAGAAGATAACTATACCGCTAGAAAATCGCTTGAAGAGTTATTACAACTTCTGCCTGAGTATAGAATTGTTTTTTCAGAGGGTGATTATAATGCGGTTCTGAATGCCCAACAAGATGTTCACCCCGATATTATTCTGCTAGATGAACATTTGGAAAACATCTCCGGGATAAGTATCATTGAAAAACTTTCGTCAAAATTTAAAAATGCTTATATAATAATTATTACCGGAGATAAGGACGAAGAGCTGGTACTAAAGGCAATGGAGCATGGAGCCAAAGGATTTTTGTATAAACCGTTTTCATTTAAAGATCTGGAGAAAGCAATAAAAGAAATAAATAGTGGTTCTGTATATCTTGAGCCTGACACCCTCAATACTTTAATGGGTGTACTGAATCAAAAGCATAAAGCCAGCAAATTGAAGTCGGAGGTAGTGGCTAAGTTAACCAACCGTGAGAAAGAGGTATTGGATCAGTTGTTGATGGGAAGGGAGTATAAGTCAATTGCAGAAGATCTGAATATGTCTTACCATACTGTGAATCACCATATAAAGAATATCTATTTAAAATGCGATGTGAAGTCGAAAGGAGAGTTGTTAGCGAACTATAAAATATAGTTCGTGCCAATCATTAGGAAAGCTCATTCTGTATTTGCAGAATGGGCTTTTTGATTTTGTGGGCTTTGAGTGGAAGCATACGTGTTCGAACCGCGGCTGCTCCAGACTTATTCAGTCGGGATGCCTGAACTGGCTGAGCAATGCTTATCAATGAGTTTTTGTATCATTTTTTTACTTTTCCATCCTTTTATGTTGAGTTCTCTTTTGTAAGCTTCTTCTTTAGTTGCGAAGTCTTCGGTATAGACAATTACCCAATCTTTAGCCTTTGCAGTGAAGCCTTTGTGATCTGATAGATGTCGCCTAATACGTTCGTTAAGCTCATCACCTGTGTGACCGATGTAGAATTTGTCG
>CANGMZ010000052.1 GCA_947454715.1 Chitinophagaceae bacterium | reverse complement strand
GAAATTTTTGGACCGGTAGTAACATTGCAGTCTTTTAAAACTGAAGATGAAGCACTGGAACTTGCCAATACCAGTGACTATGGTCTGGCTGCAACTATATGGACACAAGATGTGAGTCGTGCTAACCGCGTAGCGGGCAAAGTACATAGTGGCATTATCTGGGTAAACTGCTGGCTGTTACGTGACTTACGCACACCATTTGGTGGGTTCAAGAGCAGCGGAGTAGGTCGTGAAGGTGGTTGGGATGCACTGAGATTCTTTACCGAGCCGAAGAATGTGTGTATTGAATTGTAATTTTAACGGCTCGGTGGCTTATTGCCACCTAGGGAAATTGATGTAACGCATACCTAATCTAAATAGGAACCCGGTTGTAACTGGTATGTGACTTTATTGCCCTCCAAGATTGCCGACGAACTGCTTAAATTCATGGCTCATCCCCTTCTTTTTGGCCGCTTTCTGCGCTGGCACAGTAAGACTTGATACGAAATAATTGCAGCCGAGGCATACTATAATATCTGCAACCGGCTTTCCGTTGCTATAATAGACAAATGCAAGGCCTGGCATAAAGCACTTGGCTTGCATCCCTCCGTAAGATTCTGATAACCCAATACGAGTGTTGAAATCCATTGCTGTTGCCTCGTCAAGGCGTGTCCTGCTTTTTACATGGGGATTCAGCAGCCCGCTTTTGTCTATGATGTATGTGCTGTCGTGATGAGGGGAGTATCGATACGCCACAACACTATCATACTTCAATGTGAGATATGGATTGGTGGTTTGTGCTCTTGCTGACACGAAGAACAATAACATGCAGATAATGGACCATTGCTTCATAGACTTTTTTGTTTTTTACTTTTTCTCTTGATAAGGCGTTAGTGCATAGGAGAATTTATGTATAATCAACAACTGGTTAAAATAGTGGCGGAGCGAGTTGCTGAGTCCGGGCATTCTTCTTTTTATGTCCGGTGTGGAATATAGTTGATTACATGCCATACATACAGATATATGTCCGACGACCTTACCATCTTTATAGTATACAAACCCTAAATGCGGATCAAAGCAGCCGGCAATAATACCATTAAAAGAACTTCTCAATCCAAGAATATGGTTGAGCGATTTGATTGTAGTCTTATCCAGCAAAACTCGTTTTTTAATTTGTCCGTCAAGCTTGCCTTTAGAAACAATCTCACCTTCTTCGCCGCCCGGTATAAATTCATACATCACCACACTATCGTATTTGAGTACAGAAAATGGATTGACTATCTGCGCATTAGTACAATTGCTCATTACAACAAGGCATAACAATAAGTAGTAGCGCATTGAATTTGTTCCTGTTTATTCAAATTTAGTGATATTTGTATAAACCGGTTCATGCTCATGAGATCTGTATTGCTGATGTTCGCCTTCTTGTTTTGTATCTCGTCTCGGGCACAGATAAATATTACCACTTCCGGAAATGGGCAAGCACCCTATAGCAAGGCCCACCGTCAACGGCTGATGCAAGAACTGAAACGGAGCACCACCATCTTTATTTTACAATACAGAGATTACAATCAACTCGCTGCTTATGAAAAAGCAATAAAAGAGTCGTGGACGTACACACCGTTCAAAATTATCAGACCCGAGGAGCTACAATCTTATGAAGGAAAGAAAGGATTTACCTTTTTTACTTTCGGGGCATACTATACCGGAAAACACCACAGTACGCAACATTTTGTTTGTGGTCTGTGGACTCCTGTGCTGAACAGACGTGAACGACTGAAGTCGCAGTTTTTCTACTCCAGCATTTTCTTGTATCCCGAACCAACTATACGGCTATCTATGCTTCCTTATTCTATATCCAGACATAAGTATGATGCTAAATTAATGAACGATGTTTTGGATAAAGCACGGTTTTATAACTGGAATGCAGTGTTCCTGAAAGGGTATCTGCAAACAACAAATGCTTTCTTAACCCGCAATGAGAATCTCGGTGTTTGGAAAAGTTATGAGAACGAAAAACTACATGAACTCAAAACCGACACTTTGTATATCCCTGACTATGTAAAAACAAAGGAAGAGTTTTGGCATAACAGACGCTACATCGATACTGTATTAAGTGAAGCTTCTATTAAAGCAGATTATCCATATCCGGTTAAGTTTGTCAGCACCAATGATTTATCACTATTACTTGCCGATAGCACTCATAACATTCATTATCTGGTATTTACCGTTGATGGTGCAGATAAATATATCAGTGTGTATTCATCTAAAGATGGTTTGTTATATGCTTTTACGCGGTTGATGTCATGGACTTTTAAAAATAAAGATCTGGCACAACTGGCAAAGTCTGTTGATTGAGTACTTTTTTGTACACATTATTATACACCTGCCAGCCAATTAACTTATTCTCTATTTAACTCATTATGTATTTAATCAATACTCATTTACCTTAATTTTGCGCTTTCAATGATGACTACAACAGAATTTATAGCGGCAGCACTTAAAGAAGACGTTGGTGCAGGTGATTACTCTTCTTTAGCATCGATAGCTGCTGATGCACGCGGCCTCGCAGTTTTGAAGATAAAAGAAGCCGGTATCATCGCCGGAATTAGCCTTGCAGAACAGATATTCCGTTTTCTGGAACCTGATGTCACTTTCACTGCTTTCAAAAAAGATGGTGACCGTGTGCATGTTGGCGAGGTGGCGTTTGAGGTGGCTGCATCTGTACATACCATTCTCAAAGCAGAGCGTCTTTCGCTCAATTGCATGCAGCGCATGAGCGGTATTGCCACACTTACTAATGAATATGTAACTGCTATAAAAGATTATCCGGCAAGAATACTTGATACTCGTAAAACAACACCTTTATTTCGTGCGTTTGAAAAAGAAGCGGTGCTTATGGGTGGCGGGGTGAACCACCGCATGGGCTTGTATGACATGATCATGCTCAAGGATAATCATATCGATTTCTGCGGAGGCATTGAAAAAGCTATTGCAACGACCAATGAGTACCTAACAGCTAATCATCTTAATTTGAAAATAGAGGTGGAAACCCGCACTATTGATGATGTGAAGCGAGTTATGGCTTGTGGTGGTGTGCATCGAATCATGCTCGATAATTATTCACCTGCCCAGCTTGCTGAGGCTATGCAGATAATAGGTGGTAAGTATGAAACAGAAGCCTCCGGCGGTATACAGCTTGGTAACATCGTTGATTATGCCCGCACAGGTGTAGATTTTATCTCTGTTGGTGCTATCATTCATCATGCAGTAAGTATGGACCTTAGCCTGAAAGCAAAAATTGTATGATAACACCCCGGCACATTACGTTCATCATTAATCCTCGTGCCGGTGTAGAGCGGGAGAAGGAAATTAAAGCGGCTATCAAAGCCCAACTTAATGAATTCCTTTATACCTACGATATACAGCACACACAATATGCAAAGCATGGCACTGAGCTAGCGCGAATAGCTGCAGCTAATGGAGCTTATGCCGTTATTGCTGTAGGGGGAGATGGGTCTGTAAATGATGTTGCACAAGGGCTTATCGGCACTGATACTGTTCTTGGTATTATACCAAAAGGTTCAGGAAATGGCATGGCGCGCACCATGAAAATTCCGCTCGATACGTTTGCTGCCGTTAGGGTCATTAATACAGGTAGGGTAGTGAATATGGATATGGGTTATGCCAATGAATTACCTTTTATCAGTAATGCCGGTGTGGCATTTGATGCGCTTATTTCTAAAAAATTCAGCACTAGCCTTAAACGAGGCTTTGCTGTATATAGCTGGTTGGTTACTAAACACCTGTGGTTATATAAACCTTGGCGCTTTGAGATAAACATAGATGGACAAAAGATAAGTGAAGAGGCTTTTATGGTAACAGTTGCTAATGGTCAACAGTTTGGCTATAATTTCAGAATAGCACCTATGGCTTGTTATAATGACGGCCTACTCGATTTGGTCATTGTTCGTAAATTTCCAAAAATACTGGGAGGTCTCATTGCGCTAAGAGCCATGAAGGGCAATATCACAGACAGCACCTATGTTACACACGTAAGGGGCAAGGAAATTACCATCAGCCACCCGGAACTAAAATTAATGCAAACCGACGGAGACGCTCACCCTTGTGCTCACGAGATAAAATTTACCATTCAGAAAGGTGCTCAAAAAGTAATTGTGCCTTAGTTACAGACATAAAAAAAGTGTGGCACACTTTCGCAGCGTACCACACGATTTCACTCCTCAACTCTAACCACACACTGCCTCAACTCAACCGCACAACACAACATCAAACTTTAACTACTCATCAACCCCAACTCGCTTTCACCCCCTCAGACGCTTACGCACATAACGCTAAAAACCATTTGCATTATCTCCTCATACACTCATTCACAACAACCTCTTTATTCCTTTTTCCAATACTAAATTACACCCAGCTCATAAGGGTTTCCAAATAAAGTTCACGAACGGTCGTAAAAGTTTATGAATGGTATTTACGTGCTATTTATGTTGATGGATTTTTGAAAAGCTATTGTTTTTTTATTCTATCAGAAACAAAAAACCCTGAACATTTTTCAACGTTCAGGGTTATGATTATTGTTGTTACTTACTAACCATAGATCTCTACATGAATATCTTTCGATGTATATCCCTGCTTTATAATTCTTTCACGGGCTTCATCGGTCATTGGGCGCCAGCCACAAAGCATGAACTGAGCAGGAGGCATCTCCTTACTCAAGTGTTCATATACATGGTGCACATAACCGGTCTTTCCTTCCCATTCTTCTCTCGATAATACGGGGTGATAATTAAAACCGGGTAGCGTGCGCTCCAGCGCTTTCATCTCATCTACATATAGCAGGTCTTTACTTGTGCGGGTACCAAAAATGAGGTGAATGTCTTTATGAAATATGTTGTGCTCCTTTATATAATGTACCATACTACGAAAGGGTGCAATTCCGGTTCCGGTGCAAATGAGGTAAAGATCTTTGTCTAGTGTCTCCGGCAATACAAACACACCCTGCGGACCGCGCAACGTAAGCGAGTCTCCTGTTTTTACTTCGTCAAATATATATCTGGAGCCAACACCGCCATCGAGCGCAACAATTACCAATTCTATCACATTGCTACCATCAGGCATAGAGGCTATGCTGTAGCTGCGCCAGCGTTTGTTCCGCTGTTCATGTATTGGCAAATCGAGTGTTACAAACTGCCCTGGCTTGAAATCAAATTTGGGTGTTTCGGGCAATTCCAGCCAGTAACGTCTGGTATTAGGCGTTGCCTGCTCCATTTTGGTTACTATTCCGGTTTGCCAGCTAGGTATCATAATATATGTAAAGGTATCTATTCTTGAGGGAATATGTGTTGGTTTTGGTCAATCGGCAGATTTGCAGATTAAATAGGCAGCTAAGCGACTATGAACCAATAGTTTGTAGTCAATAAAAAAGGTATACATCTAAAAAAAGGGCTATCGCACTCATTAAGGGATTATATATTTACCTTTGCGCAAAATTTCGAGAAATATCATGGCATTACAGGCAGGTATCGTGGGTTTACCCAATGTTGGTAAATCGACACTGTTTAACGCAGTAAGTAATAGTGCAAAAGCTCAGGCTTCTAATTATCGTTTTTGTACCATAGAGCCTAACGTAGGTCAGGTAGAAGTTCCGGACGACCGTATGAAAGTGCTCGAAGAGCTGGTGCAACCACAACGCACTGTTCCTACTACTATTGAATTCGTAGATATTGCCGGCCTGGTGAAGGGTGCCAGCAAGGGTGAAGGCCTGGGTAATAAGTTTTTGGCTAATATCCGTGAGGTAGATGCTATTGTACACGTTATCCGTTGCTTTGAAGATGAAAATATTCTAAGAGAAGAAGGCGACATCAACCCTATAGCTGATAAAGAAATAATAGATACAGAGTTACAACTTAAGGATCTGGACAGTGTGGAAAAGAAGATCCAACGTCTGGAGAAAATGGTTAAAGCCGGCGACCCTAAGGTAAAACACCAACTGGAAGTATTGGCACGCTGCAAGCAACACCTTTACGAAGGTAAAAATATTCGTGGTCTGGAACTGGAAGGTGAAGATAAAGAAGCCACTGCCGATATATTCCTGCTTACGGAAAAACCTGTTTTGTATGTAGCCAATGTTGATGAAGCGGCATTACTTACCGGAAACAAATATTCTGATGCGCTTGTAAAAATGGCTGCAGAAGAAGGTGCTCAGGTAATTGTTATGAACAACTCTATCGAAGCGCAGATCACAGAACTGGAAAGCCCAGAAGATAAAGAAATGTTCTTTCAGGAATATGGTCTGACAGAACCAGGTCTTAACCGATTGATTCGCTCTGCTTACAAACTGCTTAACCTTATTACTTACTTCACTGCCGGTGTGCAGGAAGTTCGTGCATGGACCATCCACACCGGTTGGAAAGCACCACAGGCAGCAAGTGTTATTCACACAGACTTTGAAAAAGGATTTATTAAGGCAGAGGTTATTTCCTATAAAGACTTTGTACAATATAAAACAGAAGCTGCCTGCCGTGAAAACGGTAAGTTGCGTATAGAAGGTAAGGAATACATTGTTCAGGATGGTGATGTGATGCACTTCCGTTTCAACGTGTAATCGAAATTACGTTCAATTATAATATTTACAGATAAGCGATAAAAGCATGTATATACTTTCCCGTTCATATACTCTTTTGTCGCTTATCTTTTTTTTATGTCTGCTCTCGTGTGAGCCCAAACCTGTCATACCTCCTCGAGTAACAAACAACTCAGAAATTTCTAATCAAATTATCAGCAGGGAGGGTATTCCGCTTTTAAAAAGTGGTGATATTGTGTTGCGCTCCGGCACCGGTCCCGATAGCTATATTCTATCCCGCTTCAATAAAAGAGACAAAACTTATTCCCACTGTGGTATTGTAATGATAGAAAACGGGTATCCGTTTGTATACCACAGCATAGGCGGAGAAGATAATCCCGATGAGCGACTCCGTCGCGACTCTGCGTCGTTATTCTTTTCTCCCAGATATAATTCAGGCATGGCCATTGTGCGGTATGATATAGATGGTAAGCATATACGTGCTCTAGACAGTGTTGTCTGTTCGTATTACAAAAGTCGCCCCAGGTTCGATTTGAAATTTGATTTGGCTACGGACGATAAATTGTATTGTGCTGAGTTTGTTTACAAAGCACTTAGTAAAGCAATGAACGATACCGGATATATAAAAACATCATTTGCCCTTGGTCGCCGTTATGTTGGTGTAGATGATCTGTTCCTCAACCCCCATTGTCGTATTCTTTGGAAAGTGGCTTTTAAATAATAACTTTGGCATGCAATCAACAAACGTATGAAAAAATTTATTCTTTCGCTTTCCCTACTCCTGGTATCAGGAGTTATGCTCATAAGTTGCAATAAAAGTTCTCCTAAAGATGTGGCTAAAGAGTGGCTTACTGATTTTTACCATCAGGACTATGATGCAGCAAAAAAGCTGTCTACCGAAGACACCAAGAAGATGATGACGACCCTGCAAGGCTTTACCAATGCTTTGCCGGACTCCGTAAAACAAAGAGCTAAGGCAGTATCTATCAATATAAAATCTGTAAAAGAAGATGGTAACAATGCTACTGTTACTTTTACTACCTCTGAAGACCCAAAAGAACAACCTCCTTTGAAACTTGTAAAACAGAATGACAAGTGGTTGGTACAGTTTTCTAAGGGCGACTTTATGGGCAGCGAAGGAAAAGACGCAAATGGCGGCGCAACTATGGCACCTGATAATAGCGCAACACCTGCTGCTCCGGCTACTGCAGAAGCACCAATGACAATGCCTGATACAGCAGCACAACACTAATATTCTCAAAACTTTGTATACAGAGGCCGCCTTTAGGGCGGCTTCTTTTTTTTATTCCCCTTTTTATTTTTTACTTTACGCTATGGCATTAAACTACGTGTGGATAGGATTCCTTCTGATTGGCTTTATTGTGGGGCTAATCAAAGCAGTATTGCTGGGCGACTCCGGTATACTGTCTTCTATGCTCACCTCTTTGTTTGATGCAGCAAAAAACGGTTTTGAAATATCAATTGGCCTTACCGGCATCATGACCCTTTGGTTAGGTATTATGAAAGTGGGGGAGAAGGCGGGTGTTATCAATGTCTT
This sequence comes from Chitinophagaceae bacterium, assembly GCA_947454715.1. Lineage (GTDB taxonomy): Bacteria > Bacteroidota > Bacteroidia > Chitinophagales > Chitinophagaceae > Flavipsychrobacter. The sequence continues at coordinate 13,216 of CANGMZ010000052.1, read as the reverse complement.
TGCCAAGGCCGTGTCTCCTTTGTTTCGCGTATTGTTTAAAGGTGTGCCAAAAGACAGCCCTGCTTATGGCAGTGTGATGATGAATCTATCGGCTAATATGCTTGGGCTAGACAATGCAGCTACTCCCTTGGGGCTCAATGCCATGAAGGAATTGCAGGAGCTGAACCCGTCTAAAGATGTGGCGTCAGATTCTCAGATAATGTTTCTGGTGCTCAACACTGCCGGTATTACATTAATCCCCACCTCAGTAATCGCCATGCGCCAAACGATTGCTTTGGAACAGCACCTCACCGGGTTTAATGCAGCAGATATTTTCCTTCCTACACTCATAGCCACTTTTATTGCCTTTGTTTCGGGTATCATCGTAGTCTCCATATATCAACGTATCAATATTTTCAGACTACCTGTACTGTTGTTCATCGGTGTTTTTTGCGGGCTCATTTGGCTACTTCATTACAGCCTGTCACAAATGCCTGCTGAGCAAATGAATAAAACAATTGGTGCTATTGGCAGTGGTGTAATTCTCAGCATTGTTATGTTGTTTGTGGTGGCAGGTGCTATTAAAAAACAAAATGTATATGATCATTTTATAGAAGGAGCTAAAGAAGGCTTTAATGTTGCCATTCGCATCATTCCTTATTTGATTGCTATGTTGGCCGGTATCAGCATATTCCGCGCATCGGGTTGCATGGATTATGTAGTGCAGGGTATTGCCAATGTGGTTGCTGCCTGTGGTTTGAATACCGACTTTGTGCCTACATTACCTATTGCATTAATGAAACCACTCAGTGGCAGTGGTGCCCGCGGACTAATGGTAGATGTCATGAAGCATTATGGTGTAGCTTCTTTTCAAGGTAAGTTGGCTGCCATAATACAGGGTTCTACCGAAACTACATTTTATGTTTTAGCGGTATACTTCGGGAGTGTAAGCATAAAGAACACACGGCACGCATTGGCTTGCGGACTTATCGCAGATATGATGGGTTTAATTGGTGCCATTATAGTAGGGTATATCTTCTTTTGGCATAAGTAACAACACACAACAATCTATTTATATGCGACCCTTGCGCCCTTGTGTTTGTAAACATTTACATTGTTTATAAACTATTATCCTTTTCTGTTCCCTATTAAAATCACCCCATCCCGTTTTTAACCAGTTCATCAAAATACCTACCTTCACATTTCAATTTTTATCTCAGATGAAATACCTACCAATTTCTTCAAAGCTTTATGAGCAAAACAGGCAACGTTTTATAAAAAAGATGAAGCCTAATTCTGTAGCTATTTTTCCTGCCAACCCTACTTTTCCTACGAGTGGTGATGGCACAATGACCTACAAACCTAATGCTGATGTTATCTGGCTATCGGGAATCACACAGGAAAAAACAATTGTTATCCTGTATCCGGATAACCCGGATAAAAATGCACGTGAGGTGTTGGTGCTTATTCGCCCCAACGAACTGATGGAAAAATGGAACGGGCACCTACTCCGCAAACATGAAGCCACAGAAATATCCGGTATTAAAAATATTCAGTGGCTCGATGGCTTTGACACGCTTTTGCAGGTGATGATGAACAGTGCTGATACAGTATACCTTAATACCAACGAACACAACCGCTTAGATACAGAGTTGCCTCGTACAGAACTTACTTTCGTACAAGACGTAATGAAAAAATATCCTATTCATACTTACGGTCGTGCTGCTCGTATCATGAAGGAATTGAGATCTGTAAAGACCAAGGAAGAAGTAGAAGTGCTGAAAGAAGCCATTAACATTACCGCTAAAGCGTTTGATCGCGTGCTCAAATTTATAGAGCCCGGTGTAATGGAATATGAAATTGAAGCAGAGATTACACACGAGTTTTTAAAACGCCGTGCAACCGGTCATGCTTATGGTTGTATACTCGCATCAGGAGATAGAGCACGCACCCTGCATTATGTTGAAAACAACCAGGAGTGTAAAGACGGAGAACTCATACTCATGGACTTTGGTGCTGAATATGGCAACTACAATGCTGACCTCAGCCGCACAGTTCCGGTAAATGGTAAATTTACCAAACGCCAGAAAGAAGTGTATAATGCTTGTTTAGCAGTCCATAATCATGGTAAGTCTATTTTGAAACCGGGTCTTCTGTTTCAGGATTATGTGAAGAGTATTAATGAAGAGATGGAAAAACAACTCCTGAAAATAGGCTTGATATCTAAAACAGATATTAAAAATCAAGATCCTGAGAATCCGGCATTCAGAAAGTATTTCTATCATGGCGTATCTCACCATCTGGGTCTTGTAGTTCACGATGTGGGTTCTTATACCGATGCTATTAAAGAAGGCAATCTGTTTACTATAGAGCCCGGCATCTATATAGAAGAAGAGCAAATGGGTGTGCGTATAGAAAACAATGTATGGATTACCAAAACCGGTAATGTTGACTTGTTTAAGGGTATACCTATTACAGTAGAAGAAATAGAAGCAGCTATGAAATAATTTTAGTGCAAAACGTTTATAAGTGCGGCGGCCTTTGGCCGCCGTTTTTTTTTGAATTTCTCTTTTTGGTTATGATGTTGCTGATAACTATTTTTCCGCGCAACCTTTACTCTTTTATAAAAATGGCGGCTTTGCCGCCGAAAATTTTTTTTGCATTTTAGCTACTTTATATAAGTACTTTTTCAGGCACATTTTTTATAGCATATTATTGTTGGTATTGACTTTGAAAGCCTTTACTATAAAGTGTTTTACGTTATCCAATGGTTATCCACACAGGGTGGTAATTAGTGTGGAATAATGTGGGTAATATGGTGGCAATCAATGACATATTAAAGCAAACAATAGTACCTCAAAAACACGATTTTTTTTATCCTCACTTATTCTACGGTTACCCACATGGTTCTACGATATTCACAAAAACCTATTTACTAACACCTGATTTAATCCACAATTAACATTGTTACTGTTAGATTGCAGTATTTACTGCATTTCAGGGTGTGGATAACCTATAGTTTTATGTTGGTAAAGTAAAGAACACTAATTTTGCAAGGGGTATAACTTTTATTATCCCCCTAATCCCCAGTGCTAATAGTAATAGCCTTTTTCTTTTAAAAATCTTTTAATTAGAATATATTATGCTTGTGAATAACTTTTCGGAAAAAGAAAATTTAAATATGAAAGGTTTTCTTGATATAGAAGTTGACCCTTCTTTAGATCTTTTTGAAGAGATCAAAAAATTGAAAAAATTGAAAAATGCGGTTATTCTTGCACACTATTATCAGGAGCCGGATATTCAAGATATCGCAGATTATGTAGGCGACAGTTTAGGCTTAGCTCAAAAGGCAGCCGGTACAGATGCAGATGTTATTGTGTTTGCGGGTGTTCACTTTATGGCAGAGACTGCAAAAATATTGAATCCTAACAAAAAGGTACTATTACCTGATCTTAAAGCTGGTTGCTCACTTAGTGACAGCTGTCCACCAGCACTTTTTAAATTGTTTAAAGAAAAGCATCCTGACCATATTGTTATATCATACATTAATTGTTCTGCAGGTATCAAAGCATTAAGCGATATTATATGTACGTCATCTAATGCACAAGCTATTGTAGAGAGTTTACCTGCAGATCAGAAAATTATATTTGCACCAGATAAAAACTTAGGTGGATATATAAATAAACAGACGGGTAGAAATATGGTTTTATGGAATGGTGCATGTATGGTTCATGAGATTTTCTCACGTGAGAAAATGGTGAAACTTAAAGAGCGTCATCCAAATTCAAAAATTGTTGCACATCCTGAGTGTGAGGAATCAGTTTTGGAAGTTGCTGATTTTATAGGATCAACTACTCAGATATTAAAATTTACAGAAACTGATCCATGTACGTGCTTTATTGTTGCTACAGAAACAGGTATTCTGCATAAAATGCAACAAAGCAATCCAGATAAAACATTTATAGCTGCACCACCCGATAATTCTTGTGCATGTAATGATTGTCCGCACATGAAATTAAATACATTAGAAAAGGTATATCTGTGTATGAAATATGAATTGCCTGAAGTTACCATGGATGAAACATTACGACTAGCAGCTAAAAAGCCGATTGAGCGGATGCTGGAGTTGAGTAAGCAATTAGGCATAGGTGGATAATTGAACATATATTTAATAATTATAGGGTATAGATGCATGTAAATGTATCTATACCCTATGTTTTTTTATCGAATTTATCACGCCTAAAACGTTAATTTTTGGTTAGTTCTTATAATAGTCTTATTTTGTGTGTCTAAAATAAATTATATATAATCATGAGGTACTTTTACTCCTTAAGAAACCTTGTCGTAGCCGCTTGTGTAGGTATGGCAGGTGTTGCAAATGCGCAGACGTCGCATCCTTTGAGCTTCGGCCAAACCGGAACATCAGCATCATCTAATAACTTTTATAAAGATTATGTTGGTCTTCGTTTTCAGGTTACTTACCCATTGAGTATTGCTGGTGATAAAGCCTTCACTACAACTAACGATGGTGATACTACAAACACTGCTAACTGGGGTGGCAGACCACGTACTTTTGTTGATTCTCCGGTAAAATTTGGTCCTGTAGGTGACACTGCAGGTTGTACTCCTTATCCGGCAGGTTATTTTGCAGGTAAGATTGCAATCGTATGGCGTGGTTCTTGCGAGTTTGGTGCTAAAGCTGTTGCTTGCCAAAATGCAGGTGCTGTTGCTTGCGTTATTGTAAATAATGCTTCCGGTGGTCCGGTAGGTATGGCAGCAGGTGCTGTTGGTGCTACTGATACTATCCCTACTTACATGATCTCTTTGGCTGATGGTCAGGATATCACATCTGTTTTAAACACAGGTGGTACAGTAAAGATGACAATTGTTCTTAACTGGGGTGTTGGTAACCACAATGATCTTGGTTTCGTACCATCAGGTTACAGTATATCAGCTAACTATGCAATGCCTTTGGCTCAGTTGATGGCTTCTAGTCATCCTGTAGCTTATAAGAACATCAATGGTGCTTATGTGGCTAACTTTGGTACACATGATGCAACTAACGTTAAGTTGCGTTCTGATTTGAGCTTTACACCAACAGGCGGTTCTTCTACTGCATTGTATTCTGATTCTGTATCTCTTGGTTCATTCCCAACTGCAGATTCTATCTATACTTTCTTTGGTCAGCCATATAATGTACCTACAGTTACAGGTACCGGTAAATTTGATTTGAAGTATACTATCTCTTCAGATTCTGCTGATAACTATGTTGGTGATAACACTTACACTCATTCTTTCTATGCTACAGACAGCTTGTATTCTAAAGGTCGTTATGATTTTGTAAAGAATGCACCTGTAAGCACTTATTACACTCGTCCTAGCAGCACAGATCCATATATTTGGGGTGTTCCTTACTATATCGCAAACGGCGGTACAGTTATTAAGAAAGTTAAGTTCTCTGTTTCTAATGGTCCTGGTGCTTTACCTGGTGGTCAGCAAATGTCAGTTTATGTATTCAAATGGGCTGATACCGGTGCTACTGCAGATAGCCTTATGGAAAATTCTGAATTGGAGCTTGTTGGTTTAGGTATTAAGAATTTTGATGGTGTTTCAGATTCTTCTTTCCAAACATTTACAGTTAACATTGGTGATACTACAAACGCTGATAGTGTTAATCAGGTATTCCTTGATGCTAATAGCTGGTATTTGATTGCTCCTGAGGTTCCAGGTTCATGGGCTATGGGTCTTGACGGTGTTGTAAATGGTTACCCACGTACTTACGGTATGATGCACTTCCATAATACACCGGAGTGGTATAACCCAATTTGGTTTGGTGACAGAAGTTTAAGCACTACCAATCAGGTAAATAATCCGGCTTCTATTTTGAGACCAATCGCATTCCCTGGTGTTGCATCTTTAGATGTAGATTCAGTTGTTTATTCTTCTCAGAAGCATTTGTTGCCAGCTGTTGCGTTCACTACAAGTACTCACGTAAGTGCAGTAAACAATACAAAGGCTTCTTTTGCTAATGTTAATGTATTCCCTAACCCTGCTACAGACAACATCAGTGTATCTGTTAGTCTTGATGCTCCGGTTAACCAACTTACTTACACTGTTATTAACAACAGAGGTCAGTTTGTAAGCAAGGAAATACACCAGAATGTTCAGAGCGAAGTATATAATTTCAATACTTCTAATTTACCTTCAGGTAACTATTATATAGTTGTTTCTTCCGGTACTAAAGCAACTTCTAAAAAGTTCACAGTTATCAGATAATTACTATTAATAACTGATACTAAAAATGGCTACTCTGCAAAGAGTAGCCATTTTTTTTGCTTGTTTTTTAGTATTTTAATATGAAATGCTGTTTTTCTTTAAACTCTTTTCTGAAGAAAATAATACCCGCACCAAACACATCTATGCTCATTAATACTTTAGGATGTGTGTATAACCGTTTCCACTTTGCTGAATGTCTCTTTGATAAATGTATTGAAGGAATTATTAATGCTGCATTATCATCGATGTGTGTATAAAACTGATTAAATAGTTGCACCCAATTTCCCGGATTACTTTCTGTTATTATTATCAGGTTAAATGTGCCTATTTGTTCAGGTGTATTTGATGATAAAAGTAAAAGATCATTATGTTGATAATGATCTTTTATCAACGCAGGAAGTTGTGCATACTTTTTAGAAAACAAACCTTCAGGTAATTTTATAGTAGCTGTTGGTTTATTATTTGCATAAAGAATATTTTCAGAGAAAGCATAAACGAACGGAGAATGCACACCATGTAGCTTTTTTGCCTGCCACAGGTATTTTATTTTCTCTTGTATGGAATGAGTGGTCACAATTCAAGTCTTTCTAATTGTTGAAAAGTGTAATCATATTTATGCTTTTCATCAGCGGTATGTTTTTCTTCCCACACTGTCTTCCAGTGGCTATGATCAACCTTAGGGAAAAAAGCATCGGCACCTTTAATACTAGTATGTACTCTTGTTATATACATACGATCAACAAAATCCATTGCCAGATCAAATATCTTACCACCACCAATAATGAAAGCTTCTTCTACATCATCTTCCTCCACACGTTCTATTGCATCTATCAGTGATTCACAGAGCACAACACCTTCAGGTAATTTTATATCTCCTTTTTGTGAGAGTACTATATTCAGTCTGCCAGGTAATGGTTTACCCAATGATTCATAAGTCTTACGACCCATTATCACCGGTTTACCTAATGTAGTACGTTTAAAGAATTTCAGGTCTTCGGGTAAATGCCAAGGTAGCTTGTTATCAATACCAATGGCATTGTTATCAGACACCGCAACTATAAAGGATAAAATCATAAAACAAAAGTATTCATAAATTACTAAACAGCTATCGGTGCTTTTATTCCGGGGTGGCTCACATAATTTTCAAGTGTAAAATCTTGATACTTAAAATCAAATAAGTCTTTTACTTCCGGATTTAACTTCATAGTGGGTAGTGGGTATGGATTTCTACTTAACTGTAATTTAGTTTGCTCTAAGTGATTGATGTATAAATGTGCATCACCAAAAGTATGTATGAATTCACCTGGTTGTAAGTCACAAACCTGTGCTATCATCATGGTGAGTAATGCATAAGATGCAATATTGAAGGGTACTCCCAGAAATACATCAGCACTACGTTGGTATAATTGACAACTCAGTTTACCATCAGCTACATAAAATTGAAATAATGCATGACAAGGACTTAAAGCCATTTTAGGCAAGTCTGCTACATTCCATGCATTCACAATAATTCTTCTGCTATCGGGGTTAGTTTTTAACTGATGTATTACGTCTTTTATCTGATCATAGATCTTACCATCAGCACCTGCCCAGCTCCTCCATTGGTGTCCATATACAGGACCCAGATCACCATTTTTATCAGCCCATTCATCCCATATACTTACACCATGCTCATTGAGATAGGCAATGTTTGTATCACCTTTCAGAAACCACAACAATTCATAGATGATTGATTTAAGGTGTAGTTTTTTAGTTGTTACCAACGGAAAACCTTTCTGTAAATCGAAACGCATCTGATAACCAAACACACTAATAGTGCCTGTTCCGGTGCGGTCACTCTTTTGAACACCTGTTGTTAGTATATGATTGAGTAAATCTGAATATGCCTGCATAACTATTGTATATTGTGTCAAAGATACGCAGAACTTAGTTTTAACTTATTTGAGTGTTCTTTTATATACCTGTCACACAAAATCTTTATACTTTTGCATTCGGCTTTTTGCCGGTTAAACAAATTAATGAGCACATTATCTATAGTCATACCTGCGTATAACGAAGGACCTACTATTCATCATATTTTGGATAGGGTTAAAGCTGTTCAGTTAACGGAAGGTATTCAGAAGGAGATCATCATTGTTAATGATTGTTCTAAAGACAATACGGAGGAATCTATACTTGCTTATAAGAATGCTAATCCTGAGTTAGCGATATCTTATTACAAACATCCTGTAAATCAGGGTAAGGGTGCTGCATTGCATACCGGTATCAAGATGGCTACCGGAGATTATGTGTTGATACAAGATGCTGATCTCGAATATGATCCTGAAGAATATAATATTCTGCTAAAGCCATTGCTTACAGGTTTTGCTGATGTTGTTTATGGTTCTCGCTTTATGGGTGGTAAACCGCACCGTATATTGTTCTTCTGGCATTCTATTGGTAACAAGTGGTTGACTCTTGCATCTAATATGTTTACTAATCTGAATCTTACAGATATGGAGACATGTTATAAGGTTTTTAGAAGAGAGATTATACAAGGTATTCAACTAAAAGAGAAGCGTTTTGGTTTTGAGCCTGAAGTAACGGCTAAAATATCACGTATACCTAAGATAAGAATTTATGAAGTAGGTATATCCTATTATGGTCGCACTTATGAGGAAGGAAAAAAGATAGGTATGAAGGATGCATTCCGTGCTTTATATTGTATCATTAAGTATAATATTTTCAGTAAATAATTTAAGTATATGCCAGTTATATTACCTGTAAAGGGGATTCACCCACAAATACCTGAAAACTGTTTTGTTGCACCAAATGCAACTATTGTAGGTGATGTGGTTATGGGCGATGATTGTAGTGTTTGGTTTAATGCAGTGATACGTGGCGACGTAAATAGCATTAGAATAGGTAATAAGGTCAATATTCAGGATGGGGCAGTGATACACTGCACTTATGAGAAGACCAAGGTTTTGCTGGGTAATAATGTGTCTATTGGGCATAATGCATTGGTACATGGTTGTACAGTTGGTGATAATGTATTGGTAGGCATGGGATCTATAGTTATGGATAATGTTGTTATCGGTGAAAACAGCATCATTGCTGCCGGTGCAGTAGTACTGGAAGGTACACATGTGCAACCGGGCAGTATCTATGCAGGAGTACCTGCTAAAAAGGTAAAAGATATCAGTCCTGAATTATTGAAGGGTGAAGTAGAACGCATAGCTAATAACTACCTGATGTATAGTTCATGGTTTAAATAAAAAAATTATAATATATTTTCATATTTATAGCAGATCATTTTCTTTATCGATAGATAAGAACATGCTATCTGCTTTTTTTCATTATTAAATATTGCCACTATAATGATAAAACATGCCACACCTGCTGAACTGAAAAAAGGAGGTGTTATATTGGTTGACAAGCCAGCTACCTGGACATCTTTTGATGCGGTGAACCAGATTAAGATTTCTATTCGTGCTAAGATTGGTCACTGTGGTACACTTGATCCATTGGCAACCGGTTTACTTATTTGTTGTACGGGAGAGATGACCAAGAGGATAACAGACTACCAGAAATTGCCTAAAGAATATACCGGTATTATACACTTGGGTGCTACTACCGAAACGTATGATTTAGAAAGTACACCAAAAGATCATAAGCCTTTTGAGCATATCACCCACGAAGATATTTACAAAGCAACAGAACAGTTCACCGGTGATATCATGCAAGTACCACCAATTCACTCTGCAATTAAGAAAGAAGGAAAACGTTCTTATGATTTAGCTCGTGCCGGGGTAGAGGTTGTATTAGATGCTCGTCCGGTTACCATTGGTGAATTTGAGATAACGGCTATTAATTTACCGGAAGTTCACTTCAGGGTATTGTGCAGCACAGGAACTTATATCAGATCATTGGCCAACGACTTTGGTGCTTCATTGGGTTGTGGTGGTTATCTTCAATTACTCCGCAGGACTAAGATCGGCAACTTTAAAGTGGAAGATGCATTATCACCGCTTGAGTGGAAAGATGTATGGAAGGCAGATAAAGATGCTGCTAAGAAAGAAGCCAGTAAAGAACTTAATAAGGAAGGAGAATAGATTGACCGACATGATAAAGAAGAGGGCCGAATGTATCAACTACATTCGGCCCTCTTTATTTCTGAATAAATTATTTGATCATGGTACGTAGAAAGAAACACCGAAGTTCAAACCAAAATTTGTTTTGCCTTCTGAATTAATGATGTGTAGTGATTCGGTAAGATGTATCTTAGTATTGATCTCTACATTAACACCCTGAGTAATTAATAGGTTTACATTTCCTGTTCCTTGTATCAGGTTTACGCCATCACCATTCATCATCATATACTTTGGTGCATCCGGAACTATCATTGCTCCTATACCAAAGTAAGGTTGTATTTTACTTTTCTTTGGAAGTAGAAAGTATTGTAGGGTTACCGGCACTGAGATAATATTGTTCTTAGTTACGAGTACTGTAGGTTTCTGATAAGAGTTTGTATTCATGAGTATGTTACTCATTGACAAGCCAACCTCAGCTCTGAATTGGTTTACTAACGGAAACCCGAAACAGAAACCGGAAGTGCTGGAAGTAAGGTATTTTTTGTCTGATAGGTTTGCGCCTTTAGACACATCTAACAGTGTTACGCCGCGATAGAAACCTATAGACATGTCTTTTATGAAGGCGTGTTTTTTCTTTGAAGAAGACTTACCTATACTTACAGATGACTGCAAGAGCAGGGCAACTATGAGGATTGATATGTTTCTGAATAGTTTCATGGTTATAATATTAACGTTCTCCTTCTAATAATATTGTTAAAGCCCAAAGTTATTTCTTTTGTTCCACGTGAAACAATCTCTGTTTCTATGACACTATAACTTTGCCTTATACTTTCTTTAACAAATAACATGCCACCAATTTCTTTTTTATAAACAATGGGGTTAAGGGTATATTATTGGGGGTAACCATTACGCTACCCATATATTACTACCATGTTGTTTCACGTGGAACAAAGACGTAAGTATATTGCCTTGTTGGTTGCCTTGCCTTCTCTTGTCATTACTTCGTTGGTTTGTACGCAGAGACACTAATCAGTAGACTGTATTTTATGGGTGTTTAGCTGCTACATATTGTTCCACGTGAAACAATGTAGCAGTGTTTACCTATTGTCAAAGGTTATTATTCTATCTGATTTACGTCTATCTATATTTATATAGACACCCCTGATTGTTTCACGTGGAACAATCAGGGGTAATGTTCCTTATTAGGAGATTCTACGCCTTCTATTCTTCTATTGATGAATACAATTGTTAAGGCTTGATGAGGGGCTTGAATTCATCCTATAGCACGTATCTTTGCACCATGTTTCCTGAGTATGATGTAATAGTAGTAGGTGCGGGGCATGCAGGTTGTGAAGCTGCTGCCGCTGCTGCCAATATGGGCTCAAAGGTTCTGCTTGTAACAATGAACATGCAGACCATTGCCCAGATGAGTTGTAACCCGGCTATGGGTGGTATTGCCAAAGGTCAGATAGTAAGAGAGATTGATGCCATGGGTGGTTATAGTGGTATAGTGAGCGATAAAAGCACTATCCAATTTCGTATGCTCAACAGATCTAAAGGTCCGGGTATGTGGAGTCCGCGCTCTCAAAATGATCGTGCACTGTTTGCCACTACGTGGAGAATGATGTTGGAGCAAACACCTAATGTTGATTTCTGGCAAGATATGGTGCAGGGTTTGATTGTTTCACGTGGAACAATACAAGGAATTGTAACCGGAATGGGGCAGGAGATAAGGGCTAAAAGTGTGGTATTGACCAACGGTACTTTCTTAAATGGAGTGATACATGTAGGTGAAAAACAGTTTGGCGGAGGAAGAATGGGTGAAAAAGGAGCTACAGGTATTACCGAACAATTGGTTTCTTTAGGCTTTGAAAGCAATAGATTGAAGACCGGAACACCTCCCCGAATAGATGGAAGAAGTCTTGATTACAGCAAAATGGAAAGACAAGAGGGTGATGAAGAGGTGGTAGGTTTCTCTTATTTACCTATTGAAAAGGTAAAACCTAAAAACCAAAGATGTTGCTGGATTACCTACACAAGTCCTGAAGTTCATGAAATATTGAAAACAGGTTTCGGTCAGTCACCAATGTATCAGGGTAGAATTAAAGGAAGCGGACCAAGATATTGCCCGAGTATAGAAGATAAAGTAACTCGCTTTGCTGAAAAAGAACGTCACCAATTGTTTGTAGAACCGGAAGGTTGGGACACAGTTGAAATCTATGTAAACGGTTTTAGTACCTCATTGCCGGAAGAAGTGCAGTATAAAGCATTGACAATGGTACCCGGTTTTGAGAAAGCTAAGTTCTTCAGACCGGGTTATGCAATAGAATATGATTACTTTCCGCCAACACAATTGACAGCAACACTGGAAACCAAGCTGATTAATAATCTGTTTTTTGCAGGTCAGATTAATGGAACTACCGGATATGAAGAAGCGGCTTGCCAGGGGTTGATGGCCGGAATAAATGCAAGTCGTAATGCACACGAACAAGAACCTGTTATTTTAAAAAGGAGTGATGCCTACATAGGGGTGCTTATTGATGACCTTATTAACAAGGGAACAGATGAACCATATCGTATGTTTACCAGTCGTGCAGAATACAGAACAATTTTGAGACAAGATAATGCTGATGTAAGACTCACACCATTGGCTCATAGCATTGGGTTGGCATCTGATGAAAGATTGAGTTTGGTAAAAGCAAAAGAGGAGGAAGTTGCTAGAATAAAAAAACTGCTCAATGAGTTACCTGCGGAACCATCAGTTTATAATCCTTACCTTGAAGCGAATGGTTCATCATTGATTTCTGAAAAATCAAAAGTGATGAAATTGTTGCTTCGCCCGGGCATAGGCATCAAAGAAATGGCCGAAGCAATACCCGAATTAAAGG
>CANGMZ010000051.1 GCA_947454715.1 Chitinophagaceae bacterium | reverse complement strand
GGAAGCTCGATGATTTCTTAAGGAATTTACCGTATAAAGGGTGTTTAACTTTACGTTCTACAGTAATAGTGATGGTCTTCATCATTTTATTACTGCTAACTACCCCGATACGGGTTTTCCTGCTTTTTCTTTCAATTGCCATAACGGACATCAATAATATTTATTAGAAACCTAATTCTCTTTTGCGATTTTCAGTTTTCAAGCGAGCGATCTGACGACGCATCTGCTTGATAACAAGCGGGTTCTCTATTGGATTCACCGCATGACTGAACTTAACTTTTTTCAGGCGCAATTCTTCTTCGCTGATTTTGTTAGTTAGCCCTTCATTATCCAGCGAGCGATAATCATCAACCTTCGCTTTTTTGTCTTTTGCCATTTTATTATTTATTAGTAGTTAGCAATCAGTCCCAGACTTTTCACTTCCCGGTATTTATTGTTGTTAGTAGGAAGTTTCGTTAATTACTGAAACTAACTACAGATCCTTTGAGAATTACTCTGCTGCGTAATCGTGACGAACTACAAATTTAGTTCTGATTGGCAACTTTTGAGCGGCAAGCTCCATAGCTTCACGAGCAAGCTCCATAGGAATACCGTCCATTTCGAACATGATCAAACCTGGCTTAACAACTGCAGCCCAAAACTCCAGGCTACCTTTACCTTTACCCATACGTACCTCTGCAGGCTTACGAGTAATTGGTTTATCAGGGAAAATGCGGATCCATACATTACCTTCACGCTTCATGTGACGGGTCATGGCCTGGCGGGCAGCTTCGATTTGGCGGTTAGTTATCCACTTTGGCTCCATGGCTTTCAGACCAAAAGAACCGAAGGATATTGTTGCGCCACGCTGTGCGTTACCCTTAATCCTGCCTTTATGGGCTTTACGGTGTTTTGTTTTTTTCGGCTGTAACATTGTTACAAAATTATAAATGTATGCTAAATATTGTGAATATAAAATCTATTACCGGAAATACCGGAAACTAATTAGCGACGGCCACCAGCTGCACCACCACGGTTGCCACCACCGGCAGCACCACCACGATTACCACCACCACGGCGATCTCCACCAGCTCCTGCACCGCCACGACGATCTCCGCCACGGTCATTGCCACCACCTCTGCGATCATTACCACCGCGATCACCACGTGCACCTTCTACACCTTGGAAACCTGGCTGACGGTTGTTACCACGACTATCAGAGTTTGCAGAGAAGTTAGGGTTCAATTCAACATCACCCAAAACTTCACCTTTACATATCCAAATCTTCAGACCAATCTTACCATATACAGTCATAGCATATACAGAAGCATAGTCTATTTCCATACGGAAAGTGTGTAATGGAGTACGACCTTGTTTGAATTCTTCAGAACGTGCAATTTCAGAACCGTTAAGACGACCACCAGCTTTGATCTTGATACCTTCGGCACCCATTCTCATTGCAGTAGATATTGCCATCTTAATAGCGCGCTTGTAACTAACACGGCCTTCAATCTGACGGGCGATAGTGTCACCTACGATCATCGCATCCAATTCAGGACGACGAATTTCCATGATGTTTATCTGAACGTCTTCCTTTTTAGTAAGGTTTTTAAGCTCTTCCTTGATACGGTCAACTTCTGTACCGCCCTTGCCTATGATAATACCAGGCTTAGAAGTGTGGATGGTCACGATCAACTTACCCAAAGTACGCTCAATAACTATACGTGAAATACCACCTTTGTTAATACGCGCAGCTAAGTAAGTGCGGATTTTGTGATCTTCTACCAATTTCTGGCCGAAGTCCTTTTTTTCTCCATACCACATTGAATCCCATCCGCGGATGATGCCCAACCTGTTACCTATAGGATTACATTTTTGACCCATTGTACTATTATTGAGTTATATTATTTAAATTTAAGCTTGAGTTTGAGTTGCAGGCTGCGCTACACGGCTATCTACCATTATAGTGATGTGGTTGCTGCGCTTGCGTACACGATATGCACGACCCTGTGGTGCCGGGCGCATCCGCTTAAGAACACGACCACCATCAACAAATATTGTCTTTACAAACAGATTTGCATCAACTATATCCACACCTTCGTTTTTTACTCTCCAGTTAGCTATCGCGCTCAACAGCAATTTTTCCATTGCTACTGAAGGATGTTTAGTGCTGAATTTCAATGTATTCAGTGCTTGTTCTACATCAAGACCGCGAATCAAATCGGCCAAAAGGCGCATTTTGCGTGGTGAGGTAGGATAATTTCGTAAGCGAGCTACAGCTTCCATTATTTATGATTTTTGATATCAGGCTGGTTTGAACCAAAACCTTAATCGCTATTATTACTATTGTTTTCTCTTCTATAAATATCTCAAGTAAGCGGCAAAACCATTTACTATTCAACCAGGTATAAAATACTAACTATTGTTTGCTTCCGCTGTGACCTCTGAAGTTACGAGTAGGGGCAAATTCACCGAGCTTATGACCAACCATATACTCAGTAACGTATACCGGTATAAACTTGTTGCCATTGTGAACAGCGAAGGTAAGTCCTACGAACTCAGGAGTGATAGTGCTACGGCGACTCCAGGTCTTAACAACACCTTTTTTCACCTTACCATCGTTTACTGCGGATACCTTACGTCCCAGTTTCGCATCTACATAAGGTCCTTTTCTTATTGAACGAGCCATTTTATTGACTTATTTTTGATTTATGATTGCTGGCTGAAATGTCTCAACCAGGTTATTGTTGTGTATTCGGTATTACTTACTCAATTACAGTTTCTTACCGTTCTTGCGCTGGATAATCAACTTGTTAGTTGATTTTGTACGGCTACGAGTCTTTTCACCCTTAGCATACTTACCAGTGCGGCTACGTGGATGACCTCCTGAAGATCTACCTTCACCACCACCCATCGGGTGATCTACCGGGTTCATGGCAACACCACGGTTACGTGGCTTAATACCCTTCCAACGGTTACGGCCTGCTTTACCCATTGACTGCAAAGCATGATCGCTATTAGAAACGATACCTACTGTAGCCATACAAGTGCTTAATACTTTACGCAATTCACCACTTGGCATTTTCAGTACGCAATATTTTTCTTCTTTTGCGCTAAGCTGTGCATAAGTACCCGCAGAACGAGCAAGAGCACCACCCTTTCCTGGTTGTAATTCAATATTGTGAATAACAGTACCCAGTGGCATATTTTTCAGAAGCAATGCATTACCAACTTCCGGTGCAACACTTGGACCACTTATTACAGAAGTACCAACTTCAAGGCCCTGAGGAGCAATGATGTAACGTTTTTCACCATCTATATAGTGCAACAATGCGATGAAAGCAGTACGGTTAGGATCGTATTCTATTGACTTAACAGTTGCTTTGATGTCGTTTTTGTTACGCTTGAAATCTACTAAACGATACATGGTTTTGTTTCCACCACCTATGTAGCGCATTGCACGGCGACCCTGAAAGTTACGGCCACCAGTACCATGCTGATGTTCAAGAAGACTCTTTTCAGGCACGTTAGTGGTAATTTCCGCATAAGCGTTACCTATTCTCCAGCGTGTGCCGGCTGTTACCGGTTTGTATTTACGTAATGCCATTTTTATCTTTGTTTGCGATTGGTGAGTAAATATCACCTATCCCATTTGACTATTAATATTTTACTGCCTTATTGACTATCCCTGAGCAAAAAGATCAATTGATTCTCCTTCTACCAAAGAAACTACTGCTTTTTTGTAAGAAGGCTTTCTGCCTGACAGGAAACCCGCTTTTGTGTAACGTGTCTTGTTTTTTGCAGGTACTACTATAGTGTTTACGTCGCTTACTTTAACTCCGTAAAACTCTTCAACAGCTTTTTTGATTTCAATCTTATTAGCTGCGTGACCTACTACGAATGTGTAACGACCGCTGCGCTCCATCTGGCGATTTACCTTTTCGGTAATTACCGGCCGTACCAACACTTCTGAAAGTTTCATCGTTCTTATTTTTATTAGCTCATTCCGGACCACCCGGAGCAAACTGATTATTATTTTATTTTTTCCTTGTCAGCTAATTAAGCTTCTTCAACTACAGCAATCTCTTCGCTAAACATTTTTGCTACAGACTCTGTAAATACAACAACATTCGTGTGAGTGATATCGTATGTGTTCAAGTCACTAAGCATAACAGTTTTAGTGTTAGGAACGTTGCGGCTGCTCAAATAGATGTTGCTGTCGTAATCAGGCAGAACAACCATTGATTTGCGGTTTTCACCACGAAGAGCATCAAGAATCGCTGTGTAATCCTTAGTCTTAGGAGCATCCATTTTCAGGTCTTCTACTACTACGATTTTATTTTCACGAGCCTTGTAAGCCAGTGCGCTCATCTTTGCCAGATCCTTAACCTTGCGGTTGAGTTTGAAGCCGTACAGGTGAGGAACAGGACCATTAACGGCACCACCACCCTTGTACAAAGGATTACGAATGTTACCTTTACGGCTACCACCAGTACCTTTTTGCTTGTGTAATTTCTTAGAAGAACCCTTTACTTCTGCACGGGTCTTTGATTTGTGCGTACCTTGGCGCTGAGCTGCGAGGTATTGTTTTACCGAAAGGTAAATACAATGATCGTTTGGCTCAATGTTGAAGATCTCATCAGGCAATTCTACTGAACGACCTGTCTTTGCACCTTTACTATTTAAAACGTCAACTTGCATGACTAAATTAATTCTGAATTAAAACAATAGATCCGTTATGACCTGGTACTGAACCGCTAATTAATATGTAGTTCTTTTCAGGGAATATTTTTACAACACGTAGTGCTTTGATCTTTACACGCTCAGTACCCATACGGCCCGCCATACGCATGCCTTTGAATACACGGCTAGGATAAGATGAACCACCTATAGAACCTGGAGCGCGTGAACGGTCATGCTGGCCATGGGTTGCTTCACCCACACCACTAAATCCGTGACGTTTAACAACACCCTGGAAGCCTTTACCTTTTGTAGTTCCTACAACGCTAACTTTTTCACCTTCAGTGAAAATTTCGCAGGTAATGCTTTCACCCAGTTGTTTTTCAATAGAGCAATTGCGGAGTTCTTTTACAACACGCTTAGGAGTCGTGCTTGCTTTCGCGAAGTGATTGATAAGTGCTGCAGGAGTATTCTTCTCCTTAGCCTCACCAAATGCGATTTGGAGTGCATCGTAACCGTCGGTATCAACGGTTTTCTTTTGAGTAACCACACAAGGTCCAGCTTCGATAATGGTACAAGCTGTCTGCTTTCCATTTGGCTCGAAAATACTGGTCATGCCAATTTTTTTACCAATAATACCTTTCATTATTATATTATTTTAGCTAAGCGCCCGGAGCCTTTTGTAATTGTGTGGGCCGGGATTAACTGTTGTTTCAATTTATTAAAGAACATATCTCCTACTCTTTCTAAAAGATAAAGCAGGAGCACTACTCGTTTTGTTATGCCTTTATCTCTACCTCAACACCGCTAGGCAGGTCAAGCTTTGATAATGCATCTACCGTACGAGAAGAAGACGTGTAGATATCCAAAAGGCGCTTGTGAGTGCACAACTGGAATTGCTCACGTGATTTCTTGTTTACGTGCGGGCTACGCAACACTGTAAAGATCTTCTTTTCTGTAGGTAATGGAATGGGGCCTGTAACCACCGCTCCTGTATTACGCACAGTCTTCACGATTTTGTCAGCTGATTTATCAACCAGGTTGTGATCGTAAGATTTTAACTTTATTCTGATTCGCTGTGACATACTGTTTGTTATATTCTACCCTAAAAATTTGGGACTGCAAAGGTAATGAAGTGTTTTGAATAGCCAAACTTTTTTTAAAGAAAATTTTATTTTTTTTAAAGATTTCTTTATTTGGAAACTATTCGCCGACTCCTTGATTGTTTTCGGACTGCAAAAGTAATACTTTAAATCAATAATTGATAAAATAATTTCATCAAAACTTAATAACACCCTTTCCACATGCGTTTTATACTGCCGCATATCCGCAGTTTTCACAATTCCACACATCTGTTATACCCCCTAACCTGCTCCTTGTTATACCTTCAAAAATCAATACAGTAAAGGATTACAGCTCATGCGGGCTATCTTACTCTTTCTTCATTTCAATCCCCTACCCTTTCAAATAAAACAGGGAAAAAACTTTCGTTTTCCCCCTGAAAACATTCAAATAAATATTTTTATTAAATATGTCTTGTTGCCAAATCTCAAAGAGAATTTAAATGATTTTAAACTATAAGTAGATAATACAAATTATTTGTAATCAATTAATTATCAATTACCCGACTTTTTATTTCTTACAATTTCTTCATATTTTTTAACTGAATCTATTTTACCCATTGCCCGGTAGGTCAAAGACATATTTTCATAAGAAGAAATAAAATTAGGATCTGCATCAATGGCTTTGTAAAGATTTTTTAATGAAGAGTCAAATTGACCTTTCCGGAGATAGCAAAGCCCCATGTTAGAATATGCATTCACAAATTTTGGATTTAACTCCAGTGCCTTTCTGCAAATTTGTATAGCCTCATCATACCGGTTACCCATAAAATAAACACCCGCAAGATTATTAATAGCTACCACAAACTTAGGATTTAACTCCAGTGCACGCTTATCATGTAGTTCTGCGGAGTCATAAACGCCTATCTTAAAGTATGCATCACCGAGTGCAGCGTGTGCATCATCATAATCAGGATAAACAACCAACGCTTTTTTCAAGTATACCATCCCTTCATCAAGTAATTGCCTACGAACAACAGGATTGCCCTCTTTTTGAACCATCTCTGTCACCATTTCAGTACCCAGATAGTAATTCACTCTTGCATCATTAGGCGCATTCACAACATCAGCTTTGAAAAGAGTTACGTTATCCAGCCAATCATTATTTCTTGCAGTAGCAATGCCGGCATAAATTAAGCATAATGGCACCAAAACTGCCAAAATTTTAGCCTTCTTTAATACAACAACACTTGTTTCACCTGCCATTAGTAATTGCTCTATTACAAGCCCTATAAGCAAACAAAAACCGACAGATGCAAAAAACACAAATCGCTCTGCCATTGCAGCTCCAATTAAAAAAGGAATATTAGAGAAAAGCGATATGGTTATCAGGAAGAAAATAATACCAAATGCATAAGGATCTTTCTTGTTTTTGATCAGTCTGATTACACTATAAACTGCAAGAAAAACATACAAAAGCAATGAAATAATCACCCCAATGTTGGCAAATGTGGCAAAAGGGATACTATTGTAAGAATAATCACAAATAAGCGGGTATGGAACAAACAACAGCTTTACATAATTGCCTAATATCAGTATCTCAGTGGCCAACGCAGATGCTGCTGAAGGTGCCTTTGTAAGCATATTGTCCATAAATGACACGTGAGATGATGTATTGGCACCATAATTACTTAACACTGAATATCTTATAGCTAAAAATATTACTGCTGTAACTACAGAGGCAATTGTTATAAACAAACTGCGTTTTTTGTCTTCATTTCTATAAAAGAAGAAGATGAAAGGAATGACTGCAACAAAAGTTATCACTGTTTCTTTTGATAAAAAAGATAACAAAAAGCAGAATGCCCCCAGCACCAATTGTGCCATTTTGCCGCTTTTCACATATCTGAGAAATATATTCAGACTTAAAAAAGCAAAGAAAAAACATAGCAATTCATCCCGACTTTTTATGTTCGCTACTACTTCAGTATGTATAGGGTGCAATGCAAAAAGTAAAGCAGCGATAAATGCAACTGCCTTCTTTTTCTGCTCAAATAGCTCATCAAGAAACAAAAAAAGTAACATTACCCCACCTGCAAATACTAAAATATTCATCAGATGCCCTGGGTAAGGTGAACCTTTTGCCATTGACCACTCAACAGCAAACATGACTAAAGAAAGTGGTCTGTAAAGATCATTATTGGTAATGAACCATCCCCGCCTGTAAGGAGTAGTAAATATTTCTCCGATTGCCGATACCCCCTTAGTGACGATACTGTTGTTCTTGATAACGGTAAAATCGTCTAAAACATAACCATTACTAAGTGTATTGCAGTAAATAATGCAGGCAATTACCCCTAAGAATATAGCTATTTTAGCATTAAGTGACATTCCCTTTCCTTCTGCTAAAGGTGGAATATCTGCAGATTTGCCTGAAGTCACAGGCCTTGAAATATTTTTCGGATTTGGTTTCTTAGCCATTTGAATTTGGAAACTTAAATTGAATATTCACAGAAACAGACCATTTTCGGCATCTGCCTACTGTCTTGCCGGTAATTGAGGTCCGGTATTTTTAATCTTATATACCCTCATAATAGTACTGTGACACAAACTGATCTCATACTGAATATTATTTGAGGGGTAATCTCCAGGGTGTAATCGGAAATTCGTCAAGAAGTAATCGGCTTTATCCGGCTGATCTACCATCACAAAACGCTTACGAACTTCTTTAGGCAGCATCATAATGTTGTTGTTTAATGGGAAACCAAAATTACCACAGACCTTGATTGTTGAAGATGTATCGGATTCAGCCAATTGATCGAGCGCTTGTTTAAAGCTGCAACCCCAATATTCCATGTCATAATTTGCACGCAGATATTCATCATCCTGCTTCACAAGGCTATTAAAGTACACTTGCTCATGTGGGTGATTGAGTATCATAAAGTTAGCAATGAACAATATTTGTACAGCACAGGCACCCAATATCACCATTTTAAGTTTTGTTACATATATTTTATTAATAAAATACAAGCCTAATAATACAAATGGAGGGTAAACAAAATATAAATGCCTCCAGTCGTCATAAATAACAGAGTGCATGAGTAATATTGCCAGAATTGGCCCCATAAAGCAGAGCACGTAGAACATAAAATTGCGCTCATTGCCATTTTTCAATGCGCCAGATGGATTGCGAGCGAAATCAATAATGATCCATACCATTCCCGCAAAACCTGCAATAAGCCATAAAATAGGCGTAGAAATAAGGAACCAAGTAGGAAAATAGGTCCACGGCACCTGTGTTGCAGGTATAAACTGTCCCTGAAATAAAACACTACCCTGAAATTTAAAGTGCGCCAATGCCACAAAGCTTTCTGCAAATTTGGCAACCGGACTCTTCCATAGATATGGCCAAGACAGATAAAGTGCCAAACAAAATGCCACTGAAAATACCAAAGTGTTAATTAAAGTCAGGGTTGGTTTTCTTTTTTCTCTCAAGTCATTGATAAGATCCATCAACAGTAGTAGTCCGGTAAGTAAGAAATATAAAATCCCCATGATCCTGATACCTGTACCATATCCTACAGCTAATCCTGCAATTAAAAACCACCACCATTTCTTTTTATCGAAAGCTATTTGAGTAAAGGCGAGACCTATCAACACCATGCACAGGAAGGGAAGGTCTTTACTGTTAAAGAACGAATGAGCATACAATCTTGGCGCAAAAGCAAACATGATGAAGGCAATTGAAGCCACCCATTTGTCACGAAACAGCCTATAAGCCAATACATAACCTGCAAAAGCACTCATTACAAATACCAAATGGGTTACTAAATGACGCATTATATATATATCACGGGTATCAGTAAGCTTCATTGACTTTTCAAACATCAATAACAACAACTCAAAACCTGCACCATGATTATCGCTCTCTGTCAAAAACAGATCTTGTTTACCAAAAAATACATAATCCCAACTCAGCAATGAGGGGCCTCTTTGCAAAGGCTCATCCCAACCCATTCCATAATCTTTATATACTACGAAACCCAAAATCAGGGTAATGATGAATAAGGCTATCCCGGGTAAGTATGGTGAAATTTTTTCTTTCATAATTATTTGTGTCTAAAATTGAATGCTACTCTATAGAGCAATAGCGTATAAAGGTAAAAAAAATGTTGACTTATCGTACTGACAACGCCATCCAATATGTGTTGCCATTTTGTTTTAAAATTGAGTTATAAAAATTTGTACGCAAAATAAAAAACCTCTGCAAGTTTGCAGAGGTTCCTTAAAAAATTATTGTTTAGTAATATTAGCCTTGTAATGCTGCTGCACCGCTCACAATCTCAGTCAGCTCAGTAGTAATAGCTGCCTGACGAGCACGGTTATAGCTAATTTTCAATGCCTTGAGGATTTCACCTGCATTCTCACTAGCCTTATCCATAGAAGTCATACGCGCACCATGTTCAGATGCATTTGCATCTAAAACAGCTTTGTAAACCTGTGTATTCAATATTTTTGGCATCAACTCCTGAATCAATTCAGTCATTGAAGGCTCATAGATAAAGTCAACATTCTTACCACCAGCTTTCTGCTCTACTTTAGGAATAGGCAAATAAGCTTCTGCTGTAAATATCTGCGTTGCCGCATTTTTAAACTGACTGTAAACAATTTCCACACGATCATATTCCTTTCTCAAAAATGCTTCCTGAGCATAAACCGCTGCACGACGCACATTTTCGAAAGACAAATCAGAGAATATATTCCAGTAATTGCTTTCCATTTTATAGCCCAAACGCTGGAAATATTCATAACCTTTCTTACCGATAGGCAAAATAGTAACATTTCCTTTTCTGAACTGCTCAGCATACTTTTCGTCTATTACCTGACGGGTAAGCTTTGTTACGTTAGCGTTATACGCTCCGCAAAGACCACGATCACTGGTAATTGGAATCAATAATACACGCTCAGCATGACGTACATCTGCCAATGGCATACTCACATCTCCGGATACACTGCTAACAATGTTGCTCAGCATTTCCTGAAGTTTCTGAGAGTATGGGCGCATCTGCAAGATAGCATCCTGCGCACGGCGCAATTTCGCAGCACTTACCATTTTCATGGCCTTGGTTATCTGCTGGGTAGATTGTACTGATTTTATACGATTCCGAACCTCTTTGAGCTGTCCTGACATATTATTTTAAATAACTATTATTAATTTGGGTGCAAAGTTATCCCTTCAAAGGGAATAATACAAAAATAAGCAAGCCTATTTTCGACAGAAATAATACTTAGCGCAATAAATCAATGAAAAACAAGTAACTAACAACCCATTACCACGATCTGCGCCTTACTTTACCAGCAGTTTTATACTTGGAAAGATATTGATTGTATGCTGTGGTCAGTGACGCTATCAACTTATATTTTGTTGTTTCTACTTTGGAACTGAATGGAGTAAACTCCATAAATCTGTACTTGAAACCACTTGTGCTGTGTATGACCAAGCTAGTATTTCCCCTATTAGAGGCATAAACATCTATTTCTTTTATTTCCTTATAATAGTAATCCTGCTCACGTCCATTATATAATATATGCCGAGTCGGCTGTATTACCACCCTATCATTATAAATTAGTACTTTCAACTGCTCTGTAATCAGAAAAAGCATTGCCCAAGAAACAAACACCACCTCCGTTATTCCCAGAACCGCAGTAACAAAAGTTATAAACGAGGACCCTGATGTCAACGAAAGCATGCATACGATTACGATGCTGAAAAGATTGACCAATGCAATCAGAAAGAACAATACAAAAAAACCATTGTGGATCTTCTTTGCATAACACTCTTTAATTAATACAGGGGCAGCATACTCTTCTCTATTTGTTGAAATTACTGAATCAGTTTTCGCTACAGTATTTTCAACTACAGAAGCAACCTCACGAATAGGTGTAATGATCGATTGAATTTTTCCGGTGTTATCCCACCCTTTACTTAATCCAATCGCCAATTCCTCAAACTTATTTAATGACGACCAAAAATGAATACGGCCATACCATTGTATATGCTTACCATTTATCAATGACAATTTCAACGATATGACATTGCCTCTCCTGTATTTAAGTTTACATTGCAGAATGTCTGCAAGCTGAATATAGGTATCTAAAAAACTACTATCTGGCTTATTTTGATAGAAACCGGTAAGTTTAGACAATATAATTTGCCCATCCGTTATAGCTACAGTAAATCTTGACGAGGTCATAACCCTACCAAAAGCATGGCAAAACCACCCTATCAATGCAGTAAATAAAATTAGCAAAATTGCAGTAAGGTCCTCATCTTGAACATACTCATCAAGTAGTAAACACAATACCACAAACCCAAAGAAGAATGCAATAAGAAACACACAAAATGAATACACACGATTAAGAGTATAAACATAATATATATTTACTTCAGTAGGCATAATAGTACCTTTCGGGCAGAGATTTGTAATTTTAACAAATAACCTAGCTAGTTACTGACAATTCTTTGGTATCCATACCCAATTTAGTGACAGAAAGGAAGCACTGACCTGTAGCTGAATAAGTAATCAATTTCATCTTTTTCAATGTTTCCAAGTGAACTCTTAGTTGAGCGCGAGTTATCTTAGCCTTTGTTGCAATGGCTTCAAACGATACAAAACCCTTAGAAGGTGCATCCTGGCAATAATTTTTCACAGTAGAAAACACTAGACCTAATTCCGGCATAACTATTATCAATTTTACTAAAGTTACCGTTAAATAAAAACAATTCCTATTCTCGATGTCTGCCAGCATCGTTTTTTGTTAAAAATGAAGAGGTGTAGCTGCGGTTATCATACTTATTAGGTAAATTACGGTCACAATCATAGTTAATGTCTATATACCGTTATATTACTGCTTTTTTGGTGTTTTGTTTGGTTTGCAATCAATCTTTCGCAGCTAAACTGTTCATACCAATGGACGCTGAAAGTCAGGCAAATCATCTCAAAGCTTATGGTGTAGCTTATGCCGCACTAAAGGAAAATATTACCATAGACTGGCTGCTCAATTATAAAGGAGGCAGCTTTGGTATGGATGACAACCCGACAATAGTGAGACTTTGTAAACTACGCGGGGTATCTTATGAAATTATGAGTGATGCTCAGTACCTGGGGGTAGTAGAGCAAATAGCAAACCCTGATTTTAACGGCGATGTTATAAAACTGGAAAAAGCACCAAGAATAGCAGTATATACCCCTCCCAATAAAGAGCCATGGGATGATGCTGTAACTATGGTACTCACTTATGCCGAGATACCGTTCGACAAGGTATATGATGACGAAGTATTGGCAGATGACCTGCATAAATATGACTGGTTGCACCTGCACCATGAAGATTTTACCGGTCAATACGGTAAGTTCTGGGCCAGTTTCCGCAATACAACCTGGTATCAAAATGACCAACGTAGCGCAGAGGCAATGGCCGCAAAGCATGGTTTTAAGAAAGTTTCACAGTTAAAATTGGCAATTGCCAAGAAAATACGTGATTTTGTAACGGGAGGTGGGTATATGTTTGCCATGTGCTCTGCAACAGATACTTACGATATTGCATTAGCTGCTGATGGTGTAGATATTTGTGATGTTCCGTTTGACGGCGACCCTATGGACCCTCAAGCACAAAGTAAGCTTGATTATACAAAATGCTTTGCCTTTAAAGATTTTGCTATCTCTACGAGCCCTGTAGAATATGAATATTCATCAATTGATGCCACCAATATTCATCAGGGTCGTATACCGATGAACACAGATTATTTTAGCTTATTTACGTTTTCTGCTAAATTTGACCCGGTTCCGGCTATGCTTTGTCAAAACCACACAACCACTATTAAGGGCTTTATGGGACAAACAACCGCATTCCGTAAAGAAGTATTAAAGTCTAGCGTATTGGTAATGGGCGATTTTAAACCAACCAATGAAGCCCGTTATATTCATGGAGAATACGGCAAGGGTACATGGACATTCTATGGTGGTCATGATCCTGAAGATTACCAGCACAATATAGGTGACCCGCCAACAGAGTTGAGTGTTCACCCGAATTCTCCCGGCTACCGACTTATATTAAACAATGTGTTGTTCCCGGCAGCTAAGAAAAAGCCAAGAAAAACGTAGCTAATACTATATATAATGAGGCACAATGCCGGTGGGTAGTGCACCTCATTATATAAAAACATAACTGACAACTCATTAGTTTTTTGTAACCTTATCTTTTGTAGTGATTACAGTTCCCTTTATCTGTAAAACAATTACAGGCTCTGAAGCATTGGACTTTACAGTCACCTGTTTTGTAAAATTACCGGGGCGTTGCAATGTGTTATAGATAACATGTATTTTACCTTTCTTACCCGGAAAAATCGGGTCATGCGACCAACTGGTTGTTGTGCAACCACAACCGGCCACTGCATCTGAAATAACTAGAGGCTTACTCCCTTTGTTTTTGAATACAAAATCAAATTCCGCCCTCGGCCCTTCAGGCACCTCGCCATAATCATGCACCAATTCTTTAAATTTTAGAATACCTGCCCCTGTCTGTACATCCTGAGCCAAGACCCTACCCGTAACTGAGAGTATGAGGCACAGGAATACCATCACCAACTTTTTCATTTTTGTTTGTGTTTAATTGTTAAGAAATATAAAGAAAGAGAATAACAGCCCGGGAGAGAACACCCCGAGTAACTGCACAAGTCATTATCTTAGAAAGAAGATTATTGAATGATCACATTGCCATAGTGATTGTCAATTTTCACTTTACGTGGATTGTCTTCGTTATCACAATCTTTTTCAAATATACCCGCCATCATATCACAACTGGTATTGCCAGTAAGGCAGTTGAATACATCTTCTGTTTTATTAGGCTCATTTATGACAATGGTTTCACCGGTACTCACTTTCTTTATTCTTATTTCCTCTACTTTCACCTTACAACCACTATTCATATTTTCCGGGTCTTTATATTTCAATTGCCCTGCCTGATCCGGTTCTAATGTTCTGCAATCAGCTATTTCAGATTCCTTACCATTATTGCATTTTATTGACTGATAGATACAAATTTCAATAGCACACATTGTAGCATTACGAATTGGCTCAGTTGTTTTTGCCAATCCGTTTGATGAAAAATTATCCAATGAAATAGACTGCCGCGCATTAACTCTTGACATTCGGGTATATGCAAGTGCACTTTTTCGCTCCTTAACCGTTGGTGACGTTTTTTGCTCTGTGGTGTCGGAAACAGGTTTTACCATTGATAAGGCAGATGCAACTGACTGTGTATTATTATTGTTCACTGAATCTGCTGAATGCCAAATATACCCACCCAGACACACCATTACAATTAAGACTGCAGCTACTTTCAGCCACCCGAATGAAAATGATTTTATGTTATTCTTTTTAAGTTTTTGAGACAATTGCATCCATTCTGCTTCTTTATCAAAGCCAGGGAACAGATCGCCAAGTGCGGCTGTCTCCATTTTATGCTGTAAATACTTATCGTCTTCCGGTATCATTATTATCAATTTATATATTGATCAAGATCTTATCTTTTAAAATCATTCGAGCCAAGTGCAACTGAGATTTCGAAGTACCTTCTGTAACATTCAATAATGTTGCAATTTCTTTGTGCGACCTCCCCTCAAAAACATAAAGATTGAATATGGTTTTGCACCCGGGTGGTAAAGCATGAATTAATTTCAATATTTCTTTTGCATTGAGTTGATCAATAATGCTCTCAGCAGCCGGCAGTTCATTATAAAAATCCCGGTCACTTATCTGCTCAAATGAAATATTGTTCTTCCTAAGAAACATCAGGCAGTAATTGATAGTTATTTTCTTCAACCAGGCTTTCACACTTCCCTCCCCTCTATACTCAAAGTCATTAATGCTATTAAAGAATTTCAAAAATGCATCCATCAACACCTCTCTTGCATCTTCTTTATTAGCGATATAACGCATACACAACAACATCATATCTTCTACATACCGCATATAAATGAACTTTCGGGCCTGGTCGTCCTGATCTTTACAACCTTTTATAAGTTGCAACTCGTCGCTGGTGTGGAATAAGTTGAGGTTCAAATGCCCGAATAATTATCTGAATATACTTAACACTAAATCTACATTATATATTGTCTATTGCACTGCCTATACTCACTAAATGCAGTATTCTATAAAAGGTTGGACGAGCATAAAAATAATTTTCGTACTGATAAATATCAGGCAATTTCCTACTGCGTTGTTTATCTTTATTAGTCCAAAACGACCGCAGTATTGATACTGAGTTACTCAGCTAATGAAATTATTTCAGCTTAACAATAAAAAATAAGACAAACTGTCTGTTAATCAATGTATTACATGACAAATTTTCCAATTTTTTCATTTGGAACGGTTTTTATTACAATACAGTAAACAACTAAATAACACCGATCATGAATTTGAACAACTTCACCATTAAGGCTCAGGAAATAGTGCAACAAGCGCAACAACTGGCATTTAATAGTCAAAGCCCTAACATTGAAACAGGCCATCTGCTTCAGGCATTGCTCGACGATACTGAAGGGCCGGTAACCTACCTACTAAAAAAGAACAATGTAAATATCTCTTTTGTTGAAAATAAATTAAAAGAGCAACTAGCCCGCTTACCCAAAATGCAAGGTGGGGAGCCGGGACAAAATATAAGCAGAGACGCAAACACAACCATATTACGTACTGCCAACATTATTAAATCGTTTGGTGATGAGTTTGTTACTCCCGAACATTTACTTATTGCAATGATGCAGGTAAATGATGATACGGGTAAAATACTTAAAGATGCTGGGCTGACCGAAAAAGGTTTAACTGCTGCTATAAAAGAATTACGTAAAGGAAGTACTGTTAATTCCCAAACATCTGACCAGCAATTCAATTCATTGCAACGTTATGCTAAAAACCTGAACGAGATGGCCCGCCAAGGGAAACTGGATCCGGTAATAGGTAGAGATGAAGAAATTCGCAGAACGCTACACATACTCAGCCGCCGATCTAAAAACAACCCGATTTTGGTGGGAGAGCCCGGTGTAGGTAAAACAGCTATTGTAGAAGGTCTTGCTCACCGTATTATAAATGGCGATGTGCCGGACAACCTAAAATCTAAAGTGATTTTTGCATTAGATATGGGATCTCTGATGGCAGGAGCTAAATACAGAGGTGAATTTGAAGAAAGGCTGAAAGCTGTAATTAAAGAAGTAACAGAAAGCGATGGAAATGTAATCTTATTTATAGATGAAATACACACCCTGATAGGTGCAGGAGCTATGGAAGGCGCAATGGATGCAGCCAACATATTAAAACCAGCTCTTGCTCGTGGTGAACTTCGTGCAATAGGCGCAACAACACTTACAGAATACCAGAAATATTTTGAAAAAGATAAAGCACTGGAAAGACGTTTTCAGAAAGTGTTGGTAGATGAGCCAACTCCTGAAGATGCTATTTCAATACTTCGTGGTCTTAAAGATAAATATGAAAGCCACCATCAGGTTCAAATAAAGGACGAAGCGATTATTGCGGCTGTTGAATTATCGCACAGATATATTACAGATCGTTTCTTACCGGATAAAGCCATTGACCTGATTGATGAAAGTGCAGCCAAGCTGAAATTGGAAATCAACTCGATGCCGGAGGCACTGGATGAACTGATACGCAGAATCCGCCAATTGGAAATAGAACGCGAGGCCATAAAGAGAGAAAACGATGAAGTAAAACTCAAAGAACTGAATCAGGAAATTTCTCTGTTAAGCGTGCAACGCGATACAATAAAGGCGAAATGGCTGGAAGAGAAGGAAATGGTTGACAAAATAAACAAAGCCAAAACCAGCATTGAACACCTGAAACAAGAAGCAGAACAGGCAGAACGAGAAGGTAATTATGGTCGTGTAGCTGAGATACGCTATGGCAAAGTGCAAGAACAAGAAGCCATTATTGAAGAAATGGGTAAGCAACTCAATGATATTGATGCTAACCATAAACGACTGCTAAAAGAAGAAGTGGATGCAGAGGATATAGCAGAGAATGTAGCAAAAGCAACTGGAATACCTGTGCAACGCATGTTACAAAGTGAACGCTCGAAACTGCTGCATCTGGAAGATGAATTGCATAAACGTGTAGTAGGTCAGGATGAAGCAATCGAAGCGGTATCTGACGCAATAAGAAGAGGCAGAGCAGGATTGCACGACCCTAAAAAGCCAATTGGCTCCTTTATTTTCTTAGGTACTACAGGTGTGGGTAAAACCGAGCTGGCAAAAGCACTGGCTGAAATATTGTTCGACGACGACAATATGATGACTCGAATCGACATGAGTGAATATCAGGAAAAGCATAGCGTAAGCCGTCTTGTAGGTGCACCTCCGGGATATGTGGGTTACGATGAAGGTGGCCAACTCACAGAGGCAGTTCGTAGAAAACCATATTCCGTAGTACTGCTCGATGAAATTGAAAAAGCACATCCCGATGTATTTAATATATTACTACAGGTACTTGATGATGGTCGTCTTACAGACAACAAGGGGCGCATGGTAAACTTTAAAAATACCATCATCATTATGACAAGCAATACCGGCAGTCATATTATACAAGAAAATTTTGCCGAAATAAAAGACGGTCAAGATATGACTCGGGTAATAGATGCAACAAAGGAACAAGTAATGGATTTGCTTAAAGCCAATATGCGTCCGGAATTTCTGAACAGAATTGATGACATCATCATGTTCCACCCGTTGATGAAGAAAGAAATAAGAAGTATCATCAAGATACAACTGGAACATCTACAACACCAACTCATGGAGCAGGGAATTGATTTGCAGTTCACAGACTATGCACTTGACTATCTGGTACAGCGAGGATTTGACCCGCAATACGGTGCTCGCCCATTGAAAAGAGTTATACAGAAAGATCTGATCAATATGCTGAGCAAGAAAATAATAGCCGGTGATATTGACAAAACTAAACCTGTACTTATTGATGTGTTTGATGGGATTGTAGCTATGCGTAACGAAACAGCTAGTGATGCAGAGTTAAAGAGCAGATAATTGACATATATACTTAAAACAATAGGGAGCACAAATGTGCTCCCTATTGTTTTAACAGGCAAATAGCCTAGTAATATTCAATCTATTAATACACACTTATTTTGCCGGCATACATCTCTTTACCATTTTGCGTAAATAATCTATATACATAAATACCAGACAACAGATTGTCTGTAACAGGCAATGTAGCCGCGTTGTAATGCTTGATTATTTTACCACTCATATCTGTTATCACTATTTCATCAGCACCTGTTAATGACAATGCATATTTTATCTTGTTATTACCTAAAGATATTATTCGTGAACTGTTGTTTATCTGAGCGGAGGAAACATCTGTGGTCACTCCAATATGAACAGTATCAGTGAGTGTTTCGGTAAAACAATCGGTAGTAACCGTATGCGATATGGTGTAGATACCTGAAGCTGTATAAATATGAACAGGATTAGCAGCAGTGTCTGTTGTCATATCTCCAAAAGACCAGGAATAACCAGAAATAATAGTAGGCGTAGCAGTTAATGAAACAGTATTTCCGGTAGTTGTATGCGTAAAACCGGCATAAGGATAGTGACCATTCTGCTGCCACAAAGCCATGCTATCAAAAACAACTTTATCAGCTACTCGTTGCAATAAATGCACATCTGTAGCACTTAAACCAGATAAATAACTACAATTGAGTGTACGCTTATGATAAATAGAGCCATACAATACACAAGATTCAAGATATGAACCCGGCACTAATGGGTGAGAGCTATCTGCTATGTATAACCATGGATTATACGCACTATCAACCATTATTTTGAAAGCCATACCTACAGGCGCAACAACTGCATGATTATTTACACCCATTTCCATATAGCTTTCCCTTAGTCTTTGCTGCATACCATCATAAGTACAAATAGCTGGATAGCCGGCACAGTTGGCAGGGTCTCCGTTGGCATGTCCCCAAGTCATCATAAACATTGTTTGTGTGCAGCTATCGTTCGCATGTACCATACTGTCGAGTCTTGCAGCATAAGGATATGTATCTGTAAGCACCTGTGATGGAGGGAAAGCCGGCATCTGGCTTTGTTCCTGAATAACAACCACATCCCAATGTTGTGAGAATATTTTTGCAATGGTAGTAGCATTGGTAGTATGTTGCTGCATCGTATACCCTCCCGGGTCAGACTCATCATATATGAGCGTATCACCCATTGCGAGTGTAAGATTTTGCAACATGAGTGGCATATTGTTCGTATAGGTATAACTATTGCCTATAAACAACACCTTTTTAGTTGTTGCATAAGACCCAACAACACTTAACAGAGCAATACTTAATAATAATAACTTACGCATTCTATACAATAAACTTTATCAGGACGAAAATAAAACAATAAATACATTAAAATTTCACGCTATGAAATAACGAACTAATTCGAAGAAAGCATTAATTGCTTAATATACTTGACAGGAGCACTACCATAGCTGAGGAACTGAGTATGAAATTGCTTCAGGTCAAATTTCCTTTTCAGTTTATCTTTCATTTGTTCTCTGAGGTCATATATTTCGCTGTAGCCGGTAAAGTAGCAACCCAATTGCACCTGAGTAACAGATACTCTTTTCCACTTACCCATTGCTTCTGTCTTTTCCTGAAACGCTTCCCTCATCAACAAAGTCATAGCAGCATCTTCACTCATATCATTTACATGGACATCATAATCCAAAATCATATTGCATGTGCTGCGCAGATTCCATTTATAATACATGAGCCACATTTCAGGAGATGCCTCTTTTGAATCAACACCACGATCTCCGTCATATCCGTTTTCCAACATCATGCGCTCTGTGTAAACCGCCCACCCTTCTATCATTGCATTGTTACCTAATATAGACTTTACAATACTTGGAGATTGATTTGCATATACCAACTGAGTATAATGACCCGGAATAGCTTCGTGTATATTGAGAATTTGAAGAATGTAATGATTGTATTCCTTTAGGTAACTTTCTGCTTTCTGGGCATCCCAGCCATCAAGCCCACCTACATTATAATAAGTATTACCATTTTTATCGTAAGGTCCGGGCGCATTGATTGACGCACCGGCAACACCTGCCATGTACGCAGGCTCTCTACGAACAACCAAAGGCTTAGTAGAATCAATATAAATGAGGTCTTTTCTTTTTATAAATTCAACAAGTAATGGGATTTGTTTTTCAATAGCCTGTTGAAATTCTTGAGGTTTCACATGATTAACTGATAATGCATCTATCATTTTGCGGATAGCTTCCAATTTATCTTCAGGCATTTTTACATCCTTCATATATTTTGGCCACAATTGCTGTGTAATAGCATACATCTGCTGATGCAACTCTGCCTTATGCGCAACAGCTTTAGCATATACTTCTTCAGCAGAGAAGCCGGACTGAATTTCAAAAGCAAACTTTTTCTGATACAATTCTTTACCTAATCTGAAACTACGTGTTTGCTGCTTACCGGCTGCACGCAACCAAACGATATAATCTTGTATCGCTACCAAGGCTGCAGACATGCGCTCATTCATCTTTTGTTTTTCCTGAGGAGTCATATTGCTTTTAGCCATAGCCTCACGAAGGTCCTTTTTGAAAACAGACATTCCACCTTCGTTTTGTTCTATTGCCAATTGAGTATGCTCTGCAGTTGG
>CANGMZ010000050.1 GCA_947454715.1 Chitinophagaceae bacterium | reverse complement strand
TATCCCAAGATATATATACTAACCACCAACTATCGTTGTTATCAACCGCACAATTATTGTATTCCGCTTATTGTTAAAAATAATTGTTCAACTACACAAACCTACAAAAATATCGTTAATAATGTTGCAAATAAACAAGCGCAATTTGTTACAATTTTAAAGAAAATACGATTGTTACATAGAGCTACATCAAGTATCTTTTTAGCAATAAATACAAATATCAAAACAATATATCAATCCGTATTCAAACACAACAGTAAGGTTATTTTGCATTTAATATGTAGTTTTAACACCAACAATTTAACCAACCTGTTTATGCATAAAATCATTCCCCTTGTTTTATTACTTGGCATCTGCTCTTGCAAAACCTGGAACGAAGACGATAAAGATGCCTGGAAACAAGCATGTACTGAAAATGCGTCTAAGTGGGCAGCCAGTGATGCCGATGCTAAAACATATTGTGATTGTGTCTTAGACAAGATGATCAAAAAATACCCGAATGAAAATGATGCACTAGAGCATATTGGCGAATTGGCGACAGATACATCATTAACTAACTGCAAAAAAGGAATAAAAAGAAAATAGCTATTTTACTATGATGGCAAGAATATTGTCACCATTGTTCCTTGTCCGTTAATACTCTTTATAGAAAATTTCGCATTCACTAGTTTCAACATATCTTTTATAATAAGGTAACCTAATCCATTGCCCTTTCGTTTATCTACGTTTGCAGAGGAAACAATAAAGTAATCAGACATTACATTATTGATTTGTTGCTCTGTCATACCCTTCCCATCGTCCTTAACTTTTATTAAAATTCCTTTTTTAGCTTTTCCTCCACTTATAGTTACGCAACCTTTTTCTGTGAAATTCAATGCGTTAAGTATAAGATTGTAGATGACAATCTTAACGGGCTCCATATACTGATACAAAACTACTCCGGTATTCACTTCATTTTTAAACTGTATTTTTTTCTGTCTGGCAAGACCCTGAAAAACTCCGAATATCTGATCAGCCATCTGAGAAAGGTCGAATTCCTCCTTTATCATTCTCCTGTTTTCGTTTTGGTATTTTATCCAGTTCATAATGTTTGTAGACAACAACTCCAGCTCCTTTGCTGAGTGTCCTATTTCTGACAACATTTCCTTCTGCAGATCTTTAGGAATCTCATCAAGATCATCAACCATACTATTACAAGCAATATGAACAAACCTCAATGGACTGATTATGTCATGGCTGATAATTGATATCAACCGAGTTTGAATGAGATTATTACGTTCAAGTGCTTCATTTTTTCGCTCTATTTCCCTTGCTCTTTTTTCTAATAAAAGTTTCAGAATCTTCTGCTTTATTATTACAATCTTTACTATATAATTGATTGCAATGCAAAATCCCACAAATAGTATAATAGACAACAAGACAACGACAGGTAATTTGTAAACAACTAAGAACTCAGACATATAAAACTAGGAAACGTTAGATTGATATTTAAAAACTGATATTATAAAGCATAGCTAGTTCCAATAACTGTGTTATTGTAGCTGTTTCTGTTTTTTCAAAAATTCGCTTTTTAACAGTAGAAATTGTACTCGTACTTAAATTCAAGGCATTTGCAATGTCATTTGTGTGATGCCCGTTTAACAGATAATGTAATATTTCTAATTCTCTGGGGGCCAGTATAGTGAAAGGATTTTTTTGATGTAGTTCTTTTACTGAATGTGAGTGATTCTGTTCATTATTTAAAAATCCGGTAATGTACTTTAAGGATTTTTCTTCATTCAGCGATTTACTCAAATAATAATGAACATTGTACTGTTTAAATGCATCTGCATAAACTTCAACCAACTGCATAGAAAAAATCATAATTTTTATTGCAGGATATAATTTTCTAATAGTTGGCACTACTTCTAGAGCTGTACCATCAGAAAAAATAACATCAAGGATTAAGTGACTACATTCTTTCTTTCTTAATTCAATCATCAGTTCGTTACAACTGCTTACTTCATTTACATTTTTACAATTTAATTGGGTTCTTAAAAGCATTTTCATGCCTTTCCTGACCATACTATGGTCATCAGCAATAATAATATTGGGCTGCATATTTTTATAAGGGTTTCAAAATGCATTATATAATACAATAATGCATATACTATTTATTTTGAGTATAAAGTCTGTGCAAAAGTGTAGTTTTTTTTCGTAGATCAAGTCGAAATTTTTCGACAATTAAAAATGTTTTATCAACGTAAGATTGCATCATAAAATATCTACCCAAAAAGTATACCATAATGTCAGTAATGCAAAAAATATACCGTAATAAAATTGACAATACAGTTGAAATAAAACAAAAAAATGATTTTTCAAATGAATTAAAAGAAAAACAACAAAGAATAAAATTGTTAGAGTCGCAGTGCCTTCATAAAGATAAAATGTTAGCTGCTTTAGCGCATGACATACGTGGACCTATTGCCTCAATAGCTGCAATGGTTTCCATTTTCGAATACACAGATGATGATCCGGAGATTGCAACCGCATTAACTACTTTAAAACATCAAGTAGGCAATGTAAATAACCTATTGAATAACATGCTCTTATGGTCTTCCCGGTCATTTAATAATGTATGTCCCGACACTATTGAGCCTGTAGATATTTTCCCTTGCATCAAAGAAAACTTAGAACTACTTGATATTTCATTAAAACATAAAAATATAAACACAATAAATAAGATTGATAAGTCAGTTTTTATCAAAGCAAACAAAGATCAAGTCAATTTTGTTCTGCGAAATATCATCTCTAATGCTGTAAAATTCACTCATATTAATGGAGAGATCTTACTTGAGTATAAAGAACATAAACATTCTGTAGCTATTACAATCGCAGATTCAGGAATTGGCATGACTTTAAACCAAATTCATACACTTTTTACATCTGAGCATAAGTCAACCTATGGCACGGAAAAGGAAAAAGGGTTTGGCTTGGGTTTATTACTATCAAAAGAATACATTGAAGCAAATGAGGGTACAATGGCAATAAAAAGTAAAGTGGATAAAGGCACAGCAATAACCATTTCATTTCCCTCTGCAAATTGATGCTACTCTAATATACTCAGGACTAATACCCAACACTTAATGTTCTTATGAAATATTTTCTAAAAATCTTACAACAAACAGGAATGATCTTGCTCATTGTAGGTATTCTTCTACTTATTTTCTTATTCATCACCACAATTTTACTTGGCACTTTATGATTATCTCAATTTTAATTATTGTTCTTGTTAGCGGCATCATTTATGGATTCACAATCAGAAAAAAAGAAATATCAACAAGAAATAATGAACTATTAAAGCGCAAACAAAAAACAAATAATAGCACAAAATTATAACAAACAACAATATATAATTAATGAATAATTAAATGCATATTCATCCTTTGTGAAACTTACTAAAAAGTGTAACTAAATTTTCACATTTGTAAGGGTATATTTGTATGAAAAGTTACGACCTGCGGGAGAGACTATACCTTATGAAGAAATTATTTTTTTTATTGTGTTTCCTTTTATGTGCTAATTCATTTCATGTCTATGCTCAAGATACAACTCGTATCATCAAGTCACAAGACACTTCGAAAAACGCAAAAGATTCTCTGTCAAAAATAGAGATCGTAAAGCCTGATCCATATAAAGTCACTACGTATTTATATGATATACCTTTTAAAAGAAGGTACTTTCACGAGGACAAGATAGACAAAGAAATAAAGCGCGCAGATGCTGCCGATGGGATTGTTGATGGAGTTATCAGGTTTAATACAGATACATTGCAATCTGCGATACTCACAAAAGCAATTCTAAAAGATGCTAATTTTCTGCAAATAATGGTAGAAAATATGCCTGCCAATGGCAGAGACTCTTTTGCAGACCACCAGGAACGTATTCGTTGCCTGAATGCAGTATCTAATCTACTTAGAGAATACAACAGTGACCCAAATGTTGATCCCGCATTTTATAAAAAGAAAGTGGCCAATATGCATGACTTGCTTATTGCCTATAACGAAGGGAAATTTGCCAGCTTCTGTATAAAAAACACAAATCTTTATACGCTTGAAAATGGCAGAATGCTCTTTGACAATTACAAAGAGATAAGAGCTTATCTATATACTACACTTGGGAAACAAAACCCTAAATTGATGATCAAACGATTATCAGATTATGCAAATGATACATTTGCTGCGGGAATTATCAGTGATGTTGCCGCAACTGATCCGGACATTATCTTTAATTATGCTACATCAACTAACCCACCTTTATTTAATGCTGTTCATCGTACACAAGACCCATTAGTACAGTCTATAGTACAAATAGCAGATTTATCTAAAGCAAAACTAAAAGCACTGTGCTTTTTAGGCGATATTTATAATAATAGAAAGACCATTGGGCAAATTGATGCTATAACAGAAAATCAAGATCTGTTTTATAAAAATTTGGTAAGACTCAGGGTAACTAATGAGCCTATTGCTCGCTACACATATTCGCAGGAACTGAATATAAGAGCATTGAAGTATATCAGAGACATGAACGAATTGCACGAATCACCCGATGCGCTTCGTTTTAAAACACTGGAAAATCTGTCTGACATAGAAACATACTATGTAATGGTGTCCGGTCAAGATGAGATATATACCAGTAGTTTTTTGGGTTCTTTTAAACGCATGTTAGAAAAAATGAAGCCTAAAAAAGGTAATCAACTACTTGATACGCTTCATTATGATCACTTCCGCACATTTATTCGCATGTGTGCCGGCTATAATACACTATCAGATTTTCTGGCAACAATGGATGATACTTCACGTACATCATTAATGGCAGGTTTCATTAATAACCTTCAAAAAGGTAAAGAAGACGATTTGGAAGATGCAGTTGATGTAGCTGATGCATTTGGAAGCATTACAGACACAGCCCTATCTGTTTTCTTACAAAGCAAGGTTAAAGAAAGCTATGAAAAGTCTTTCAAAGAGCGTAGTAAAAAAGGGATGATCATTTACAGTTTGCTCTCCCGTTTGTTTGAAGGGAATAAAATATCAAATAGCGATACTGGTGCAGGTGTTGTTTCAGGTCGTTTAGGATTACCTAATATTAATAAAGTTGCATTTAAAGACTTGTTAAGCGATTCAGGTATCGTTTACCAACAGGTATTTTTCTTCGGAGATGAGGATGGCAAGCATTCCTATGAGCATTTTACTGATTTATTCAGAAAAGATAAAAGATGGAAAATGTTTACCGAAAAGTACTGGACTGTGATTTCTTCTACTACCGGCAGAAAAGTAGTTATATACGCTAACCTTCCGTTACCTGACCAAGAGGCCGAAGAAGCAATAGAAAAAACCACAAAATTCATAGCAGATGCAGGTATTCACCCGAGTATTATGATACATAGAGGTCATAGTTATCATCTAAAAACTACACTTGAAAAGCTGGACAAAAAAGCCAGAATAGTAATACTAGGCTCTTGTGGTGGATATCAGAACCTGGCAGGTGTACTAAACCGCTCACCTGAAGCCCATATTATATCTTCAAAACAAACCGGAACAATGGGTGTTAATGACGAAATACTTAGGTCACTTAACAATTCACTAATTGAAGGTCAAGATGTTAACTGGATAAATATGTGGCATGGTCTTGAAGATTATTTCAACAAAAAGAGAGATGCAGCAGATAAAGACAAATTTTCCGACTATGTACCACCTTACAAAAATCTGGGTGCAATCTTCATAAAAGCATATAAGCGAATGATGGATAACGGTCAGTAGTTCCGTTTTTATATTCGGGAAAAACTATGTCGGCTACTTGTTCGTTTTACGGCTAACTGACAATCAATTGTTACCTTTGTTTCATAATTCATGCAGCGCTCATATACCATAGCATTGGTGGGTAACCCCAATAGCGGGAAAAGTTCACTTTTTAATGCGCTCACAGGTCTCAACCAAAAGGTTGGCAACTTCCCGGGCGTAACGGTCGATAAAAAGACCGGTGTATCTAAAATATCAGATACACTATCTGCGTCTGTCATAGACTTGCCCGGTACTTACAGCCTGTATCCTAAAAGTGCTGACGAACAGGTTACTTATGAGGTTTTACTCAACCAGAAAAATGCCGATAGACCTGATCTTATTATTGTAATTGCTGATGCATCAAATCTAAAACGTAACCTGCTCTTCTGTTCCCAAATTATGGACCTGAAGATACCGGTAGTTATTGCATTGACAATGATGGATATTGCCCGTCAAAAAGGCATTACCATTGATACAGAAGGGATGGAACGCATGATGGGCGTTCCGGTAATGGCAATAAATCCCCGTAAAAATAAAGGGCTCGCTAAGCTGAAAAAGACAATCTCAGATATGTCTGAAACACGTACTGCACCCCTACCCGACTTCATAGACGTGGAGTCTATTACCGGGCCATGGATTGAAGAAATAAAAAATATTACAGAACAAGACAGCAACTATGCTGCACTACATATTGCCTGCAACTATACTGAGTTAAAACACATCAATGCCGCCAATCGTATACACATTAATGCAATACTTGGCGAAAACAAATTTTATAAGTCTAAGG
Organism: Chitinophagaceae bacterium; assembly: GCA_947454715.1. Taxonomy (GTDB): domain Bacteria; phylum Bacteroidota; class Bacteroidia; order Chitinophagales; family Chitinophagaceae; genus Flavipsychrobacter. The sequence goes on along the minus strand of CANGMZ010000050.1, from coordinate 16,494 downwards.
TTCAGGCTTGTGAAATTATGATGCGTTATAAAAAAATTGACACCATAATGCAGCAATGCACAGTCACTGATAGCCCCATGAAAAAAATGGTGATAAGTGACCGCATAGACAAACTACTGCTGCATCCGCTTTGGGGGAATCTTATTTTATTGGCTGTGCTATTCTTGCTTTTCCAGAGTATTTTCTGGTTGGCTCGTTACCCTATGGACTGGATACAACAATTGTTTGCCTACGTTGGTAGTGGTATCAGTTCTGTTATGCAGGTCGGCTTATTGCAAGATTTATTAGTCAATGGTCTGTTAGCCGGAGTGAGCGGAATAATGGTATTTGTGCCACAAATAATGATTCTTTTTGGCTTCATAACCATATTAGAAGACAGTGGCTATATGGCGCGAATCAGCTTTCTTACAGACCGCATAATGCGCACTGCAGGTCTTAACGGTCGTTCTGTAATGCCACTCATTAGTGGTATGGCATGTGCAGTTCCGGCAATTATGGCTGCCAGAACAATACAAAACAGAAAAGAAAGACTCATAACCATTATGGTGACACCCTTAATGAGTTGCTCTGCCAGATTACCGGTCTACACTATGCTTATAGCATTAGTCATCCCTAATAAATACCTGCTTGGCTTTCTTAATCTTCAGGGGTTGGTATTGATGGGGCTATATCTGCTAGGGTTCTTTATGGCATTGATTGTGTCTAAAGTGATGGATCTGGTCATTAAAACCAAGGACAGATCATTTTTCCTTATGGAATTGCCAGTATACAGAGCACCCCGCTGGAAGAATGTAGGCATCACCATGATTGAAAAAGGGAAAATATTTATTCGCGATGTAGGAAAAGTGATTATCATTTTATCCCTCATTTTGTGGGTTTTAGCGGCCTTTGGACCACCATCTGAAATGCGCGCAGTTGACCGGAAGTTTACCGCACTGATTCAACAAAACCCGGAACAAAAAGAATTGTTACAACATGAGCAGGCAACTGCAAAGCTGGAGCACTCATTTGCCGGTATGATGGGTAAGGGTATAGAACCTATGATTCGCCCTCTGGGTTATGATTGGAAAATAGGTATTGCATTAATTACTTCTTTTGCTGCAAGAGAAGTATTTGTTGGTACTATGGCCACTCTATATAGTGTAGGAGATGTAAGTAACGGCACACAAACATTGGAAGAAAAAATGCAAGCAGCAAGACGGCCTGACGGCACTCCTGTTTACACACTTGCTGCCGGGCTATCTCTACTTATTTTCTATGTCTTTGCCATGCAATGTATGAGTACACTGGCAATTGTAAAAAGAGAGACACCTAGCTGGAAATACCCACTCATTCAATTTGCCTATATGTTTGTACTTGCCTACGGTAGTGCTTATGTGGTTTTTCAGCTATTCAAATAAGCATTAGATAATATCACCATTTTTAAAGAACAATCTAACCATTGTTTTGTATAACAGATCCGGGTCAATTGGTTTATATACATACCCATTGATCCCTATTTTATTAAATTTCTCCTGCATAGCATTAGATGTAGAGGCAGTAAGTGCTACAATATATACATCCTTATTGAACTGTCTGATTTCTCGGCTGGCACTTATACCATCCATTACCGGCATCTGCACATCCATAAGTATCATATCATACTCATTGTTCCTAGCCAACTCCAATGCTTGCAATCCGTTTTTAGCTACAGATACAACTATTTGCCAACGCTCCAGTATTTTCGTAGCTAACAACAAATTAAAATCAACATCTTCTACTAGCAATACACGTTTACCCGCAAGCATATCACCTGCTATAACTCGTTGCGGAGCAATCTCCGTCACCACATTACTTTCTTCTAACCACAGCGTAAAATAAAACTCAGAACCCTTTCCCTGCTCACTTTCTACGTAGATATCGCTATCCATCATGTTCAATAACTTCCTGATAATAGTTAGCCCCAAACCTGAGCCACCATATTCACGGGTTATATAACTATGCTCTTGTGTAAATCGCTCAAAAATCAATTCCTGACTCTCCTTGCTGATGCCAATCCCGGTGTCTTTAATAGAAAATACAATTTCAGACCGGTTTTCAAACCGGCTCTTTAGCTGCAACTCTATAGTTACTCTACCATTCTTTGTAAACTTAATTGCATTTGATATCAGGTTATTCAATATTTGAGTAAGGCGGGTAATATCACCTTTTACATAAGAAGGCACCTCCTCATCTATCATTAACTTAATCACATTGCAGTTCTCATCAGCCCTAATTTTGTTTGATAATCTGATGTCGTTCATCAACTTTCTCAAATCAAAATCACTGTTTGCAAATATGATTTTCCCTTCCTCTATCTTACTGAAATCCAACACATCATTAATCAAACTCATAAGGTTTCTGGCAGATACCTGAAGAATATTGAGATAATTAATTTGAGATGGCAATGGATCTTCCTGAATCATCAAATGAATGTAGCCTATGATAGCATTAAGTGGCGTACGTATCTCGTGGCTCATAACCGACAAGAAATCACTCTTCACTTTCGATGCACTTTCTGCCGATTCTTTAGCTTCTATCAGTTTCTGTTCCAGCTCTTTAGATTGCTGTATCAGCCCCATTAAATAGCTGATAATATGGCTAATGTCATCTATTTTATTATCAAAAACCGACAATTCAGCAGGTTGAAGCGCAGAAATTGCTTCTTTTAGTTGCTGAATTGCTTGCTGCATGATTTTATTCTTAGCACTAATATCAGTAACTACCTCCTGATATTCCCGCTCACTTATTGCAAAAGCATGATCAGACAGGTTTCTGTCTTTTTCTACAGTCTCATAATAATCATTTACCAGACTGAGAAATGGCATCAATTCAGGATCTTCAAGATATTTCTCCGGAAGCTTTTTACTGATTTGCTTTTTCAGTAATTTATGAAAATTCTCTTTTGACCTTCCCTCGTTCATCATTTCTCTGTCATCGTTAAAATAGTCATCGTCTGGTTATGTAACTCACAGTTTGCATGTTGTTTCAAAGGAGATAATTCTCCATAAGAATAGAAACCACAAATAGGAACATTATCGCCTAATATTTCTTTCGCAGCTTCTACTTCCTCATTTATGCGTTGCTGTAGTATCAATTTTCTACCTACACAACTGATTAATATTGCTAAATCCGGCTTGTATGCGCCTTCTTTGAAAAATGAATTTTGAGCTGCTGATGACGATGCTGTAATGATACGATCAAAATTTGCTTTCATTAATCTCACCTTACTACCTTCGGGCATATTGCCGGCAAATGTCATAGAATCATTTTCTTCATCAAGTGCCAAAATAGTACGAACAAGAACACCGTCAGATTCATCCATTTTTAAAGATAATGGAAACAGTAATGCAGACCCTGGTAAACCATTTACATAGTCCCCAAGATATTCTTTATATAAACTCAAAGCACTTTTACCATTAATCTCATAAAGCACATTTTTATCAGATTTCGTAATCATTCGCTCATGACCAAATTCGTCCCAACCACCAACAGAACCATGCCCAACAATTAGATTGTCGCCATAAAATCCAATACCAATGACATTACCTTCATCTGGCACACTATTTAATCCGGTCAATGTTGTTTTAAACTGATACCCATCTCCGGCAAGTCCACCTGTTACAGGTACTTTTTTTGCATTGTCTTTATTTAAACCTGCTACCAACTCACTGCCATTCACATAATTACCGTCACTAAACACTAAAACAGACACAAGATCTTCTCTGTAAAGTTGCTTCATAATCTGTAAACCGGTGGCATAACTATCACCTGTCTCTTTTATGTTAGCAACAACACTTTTCATTTCTGTTTTCTCAAGTACAATTGCTGTTACAGATATACTGTTATCGTATACATGCTCCCCAAGTATTTCTCCTGAAGTTGAACTAAATACAATATCAGCTTTGGGATATTGCCCCTTTAGGTATGAAAAAACAATAGGGTGCTTAATCATAGCTTTTTCGCCAAAAACTAATACCAATGAACAGTCACTGTGTTCAAAACCGCTATCAGAATGTACTTTTTTCCAGAGTTCGTCCTTAAAAATCTGTTGTTCTACAAACATGCAAAAGGAATTTAATTAACTGAATAATACTCCCCTCCCCGAAAATGAATCCCCCCATTAATTATTAAAAAACTATCATTAAAAAGATGCCTCAAATTATCAAAGCTCATTCTCATTCAACTCTTTATTGAGTAATGCCATTGTATCTTTAAACTGCGTAGCCAATTTTTCGTGTGCCTCAGATACAACTTTATTACTGGCAAAAACTTCAAGCTGATCCACAAATGCAATTAGCAGTATCGATTTAAAGTTTGTCAATGGAGACTTTATCTTATGCAAATAATTGTATTCTGCTTCAAAATCTCGTTCCTGATAAGCTGAATAAACATATTCACCTATAATGCTCAGTTCAGAAATGAATTGATCAACTATCTCTTTTATAAAAACCTCATCATTATTTGATAACTCTTTTAAAAAACTAAGATCATAAAGCATAAACCCAATAATTACTATATAATTTATACAAAAAATAAAATAATAATACTCTAAATTATCAATAAAATTCATCTTAACGTAATCAAAGATAAAAATTTATAAATAATTATTAGTTTAATAACATTTATTATAATGTATAATAATTAACGTTGATAAACTTATTTCAAAAATAAATCAATGCAAACATTAAATAACAAACTAAAATTAGCACTCACCCTGATGTGGGATAGAAAGAAGAATACTTAGGAAGGAAATGTGTGAAAATGAAAAACACCCAACATTATTAAATGCTGGGTGTGATAATTAATAAGATCAGAGAAAACTAAAACAATTGTTTTAGTACATTATAAATAATATTAGGCTTAGATAAAGTATAAAAATGTAACACAGGTGCGCCATTTTTGAGTAAATCCCTGCACTGTGCTAACAACCACTCTGTGCCTACAAGTTCAACATCGGCATCGGTTTTACATTTCATAATCTCAGAATACAACTCAACAGGTATCTCTACATTAAATACTCGTGGAATAACAGTTAATTGCTTCTTAGTAGATAATGGCTTTAAGCCGGGTATTATTGGCTGGTGAATTCCGTTGGCAGTACACTTTGCCACATAATCGTAATAATGCTGGTTATTGAAGAACATCTGAGTCGTAATATAATCAGCACCCAAATCCACTTTATGTTTTAAATGTTTTATATCTACATCTAAATTAGGTGCTTCAAAATGTTTTTCAGGATAACCGGCTACCCCAATACAAAAATCTGTCTTTACACCATCCAGAATATCGTCTTCCATATACTGCCCTTTATTAAGGGTAATAATTTGGCTGACTAACTCATCTGCATAATTATGACCATGCGGATGTGGTACAAAAAATTTCTCATTGGCAGCAGCATCGCCTCGTAAAGCAAGCACGTTCTTGATGCCTAAATAATGCAAATCTATCAGCGCATTCTCAGTCTCTTCCTTACTGAAACCACCACATATTAAATGGGGAATAGCCTCTATTTGATACTTATTCATCAACGCGGCACAAATACCAACAGTGCCGGGACGCTTACGTATCTCCACCCGCTCAAACGAACCATCGCTACGCTTCTTATATATTTGCTCAGCACGGTGATAGGTAACATTTACAAATGAAGGCTTAAACTCCATAAAAGGATCCAGCGTAGCAAATAAAGAATCTATACTTTTCCCCTTTGTTGGTGGTAAAACCTCAAAAGAAATAATGGTTTTCTTGGCTTCGGAAATATGTTGTGTCAGTTTCATGATTCAGACTGCAAAAGTAGGTATTATCGTATTAAAACAACAAATGCCACTCGCTTACTTAGTGTATACGAATGGCATTTGAAAATATTTTGTGATCGAACAACTATTCTCTGTTCAAATCCATCTTTTTTCTCAACTCGTCAGGAATACCATTTTTGTGCAACAATATTGCTGTAGTCTTATATTTCACATAAGCCTTAGATACATAGATATAGCCCTTGTAATCGTTTTTATCACCCCAGGAATTCTTAACTATGTAATATTTACGACCATTCTGATCTCTTGCCATACCTACAATGTGCATGCCGTGATCATCAGTAGTCTCGTAATTATCAAATGCTGCCTGACGTAACTCAGGTGTTATATGACGCTCATCTTTAGGACCATCAAACATGTGTTTCTTTTCAGAATCGTCCATATCTTCATAATCTTTCTCCGGCACATAAGCTACCCCATTTTTCCAGCTAAAATACTTTTCACTCACATCTGTTGCCCAAGCAACAGTATATCCACCATTCAATGCATGGTCAATAATATCAGTGATATCATTCATTTGTACATTGTAAACTTTATCAAACGACCAGTTGTCCGGCACCATCAAAATTGTCTTCTTGTAATAAGGACTTGTCGTAAATGAAGACAATTCAACATAATCTTCCGGGTGAATACCTACCACCTCTCTTGCAAAAGACTGGGGCGTATATTTACGGTGCTCCCAAATAAATGTTTCAGGAACCGGCCCCAAATATGCATCAAGTACAGACATATATGCCGATTTCCACGATGGTGTGAGTTTCCCGTTATGGTTAGCCACAACTGCATCAAGCATTGCTTTTAGCATTGATTGAAATTCTGCAAACTTATTCTTGTTAGTACCGTAATGCAGACCAGTATATGCGACTTGAGGCATCGCCCCATATTTAGCGTACATATTGATTACATCATGACATGCACCACCATCTCCCCAACTTACAGCCCCATGCATTCTTACATAGTTATCTGCCTTTTCTTCATATACTCTGCGCGCACTATACATCTGTGATAACTCCACCGGAGTCTTCCCCATACGCATCATCTCACTTTCCAAAAACGAATTGGTAGAATAACTCCAGCAAGTACCGGAACTTGCCTGATTCTTTACACTTGTATTGTCCAGGCTGATAATCTTTGTAAATACATATTTTTTTGCAGCATCATCACTCTTGTTGGCATCAAGCTTAGCAACAAGATTATCTTGCGCATATACTGCAAATGGCATTAATGCCACCATAAGCATGGTTAGTTTCTTCATTGGGTTATACTTGCTTTAAAGAAGTAGAAACAAAAATACCTAAATCCACGAGACTTAGGTAATACTTCAAAGAAATATGTCGAAGACTTTAAAATGACCAATTAAAAGTTGTAGTCAACACTCTTAAAACCAATATTGACTTATGTTTTACAAACAATTCAGGCATTTTTAATTCAGGCACTATGCCATGAACAGGATTATGATTAAATTTATAGTCAAATGCAGATCATGAAATTCAAAACAAAACCGGTCATATACTTTTTCTCAGGATTGGCGATTGGTGTGGCTGTTGTTGCCGGTATTGCATCAAGAAAAATTGAATCTAATAATACCTCAGTAGAAATAAACAAAGATGGTAGGCCTCAATATAAATGGTTCTCACCGGAGTTGCCAACTTCGCTTGATTTCAGCGGAGAAAAAGTGCCATTAGACAGATGGGAAGTGAAAGAAAGACTGGATAGAGAACTTATAGTTAACTATTATGTGCATGGTAGCCAGCTATATATTTTAAAGCTAGCAGGTAGATACATGCCTTTAATTGAAGAGCGACTGAAGGAAAACGGCGTACCTGACGACTTCAAATATGTATGCGTAGCAGAAAGTTCTTTGCAACAAAATGCATTATCAGGTGTAGGGGCAGCCAGTTTTTGGCAGTTTATGAAAGATACAGGTCCTCGCTACGGACTGGAAATAAACGATGAAGTAGATGAGCGTTTCAATGTGAGTAAGGCTACAGACGCCGCTTGCAAGTATTTTAAAGAAGCTCATGATAAATTTGGAACGTGGACAGCCGCCGCTGCATCTTACAATTGTGGCATGGGTGGTTATAGCAGCCAAGCAGATTTCCAAGGCGCAACAAATTATTATGACCTTATCTTCCCTGATGAAACAAATCGTTACGTATTCAGAATTCTTGCATTAAAATATCTGCTATCAAACCCTAAGATTGCCGGCAACATTATTGACCCTTCTGAAACATACAAGCCTCTAAAAGGAAAATCTGTAGAAGTCTCTGTTACAATACCGGACTTGGCAGTTTGGGCGAAAGAAAACAACACTACATATAAGATGCTGAAAATATACAACCCATGGTTGAGAGCACATAAGCTTACAGTAAAACCTGGCAAGAAGTATAGCATTCAGCTACCGTTATAAGTTATTCATTACCAAGGTAAAAATGTAGCATTGATACCGCAAATTACTTTCTCTGATGCGTATAGTATTGGCTATAGTATTAATTGTGATCACCGGTGGTCTAGTATATACACTAGACCACCCAATTAGTGATTTGCCTGCTATTGGCAAACTTGTAGATCCTATCAATGGTTGCTGGGCTAATGCAGAACCGACCGGCAAAAATTTCACAACAGATTTGAAATTCCCTGCCCTAAAAAATAATACAACTGTATGGTTAGATGACAGATTAGTACCACATATACATGCCCGGAACGACCATGATATCTACTTTATGGAAGGCTATATTCACGCCAGCTTCCGCTTATGGCAAATGGACATGGAAACACGAGCTGCAGCAGGTAGGGTAAGTGAGGTAGTTGGTAAGAAAGCATTTGACTACGATAGAAAGCAACGCAGAAAAGGTATGGTTTATGGCGCAGAACGCTCCCTGCAGGCAATGGAAAGTGACCCACGTACCAAACTAATGATGGATGCCTATAGTGAAGGTATCAATACGTACATAAAAGGTTTAAAATACAGAGATTACCCATTGGAATACAAGCTAATGGGCTTTGAACCCGAACCATGGACAAACATCAAAAGCGCATTACTACTCAAGTACATGGCAGATGACCTAACCGGGAGTACCAACGATATTCCATTATCTTACTTACGTGAAATACTTTCTCCCGAAATGCTGCGCCTACTCTACCCTGAAACAATTGCGGGCTCAGCTACAGTAATACCGGCAGGTACTAAATTTGACAAACCGTCACTGGCTATTCCTGTAGCTCCCAAAGACAGTACATTCCCTCATTTTACCACAAAAGATTTTAAAGAAGCTAAGGAAGATGGCATCGGCAGCAATAACTGGGCTTTAGCCGGCAGCAGAACAAAAAATGGTGCTGCTATATTGTGTAATGACCCTCACTTAGGTTTGCACTTACCATCTTTATGGTACGAAGTACAACTGCAGTCTCCGGGTATGAATGTTTATGGAGCAACATTGTCAGGTGCACCTGGTGTTATTATCGGTTTTAATGATAGTGTTTCATGGGGCTTTACCAATAATTACCGCGATGTAAAAGATTATTACCTCATCAAAAAAGTAGATGATGATGGATCTAAATATTGGTTTGACGGGAAACAAATGTCATATACAAAACGGCTTGAAACTATTATTATAAAAAATGAGCTTACGTATGTTGATACTGTCAACTACACAACTCATGGTCCGGTTATATACGACAGACAATTTCCTGCAGAAGGTGGTCTGAAAAAGCCATTGGCTATGTGTTGGATGGGGCATAAAGCCACTAATGAGCTATTGGCAGTTTACTTAATGAACCGTGCAACTGATTATGAATCTTGGGTAGATGGCATTCTTAATTTCCAATGCCCGGCACAAAATATGGTTTATGCCGACAGAAAGGGGAATATCGCCCTCTGGGGACAGGGGCAATTTATTAATAAATGGAAAGATCAGGGTAAGTACATAATGGATGGCTCCCGCTCTGCAACCAAATGGGGAGATTTGATACCTATGCGGGAAAACCCACATATACTCAATCCTGCGCAAGGCTATGTTGCCTCTGCTAATCAATGTGTTACAGACGCTAGTTATCCTTATTTATACAATGGTGATTTCATAGAATTCAGGTCTTGGCGAATAAATCAAGTATTAAGTAAAACACAAAATGCAAGCATTGAGGATATGTTTGCACTTCAGAATGACACCTACTCTACACTCGCAGCAAGTACCCTTCCTGTTATGCTCAAAAATCTCTCCGGTGATTTTTCCACAACTGAAAAAGCATATATCGAGCAACTGAAAAAATGGGATTATCAACTCAAAGCTGACGGTGCAGAGGGTGCATTATTCCAAATCTGGTGGTACTTCCTATACAATCGTACATGGTCGGGGTTTAGCAATGTGCCTGCATTATTTTATCCGCTACCTGAGCGCACTATGCAACTGATATTGGAAGCCGACTCAGGAAAAACAAACATTCCTCAACTGGCGCACCTCAATGTATTAATGAAACTGAGTTTTAAAGAGGCTATGGACAGTGTTGCAAAAGCCAGCAATAGCGGTTTGGCATGGTATAAAGTAAAAAATACAACAGTAAAACATCTAACCAATCTGCCGGCATTCAGTTACGATCACCTGAAAATTGGTGGATGGGGAAACACAGTCAATGCTGCAAAATCAAATCATGGTCCATCTTGGAGAATGGTGGTACAGATGGGTAAAGAAATTGAAGCTTACGGGGTTTATCCGGGCGGACAATCAGGTAACCCTGGCAGTAAATACTATGCTGATTTCCTGCCTAAATGGGTTGAAGGGAAGTACAATAAACTGATTTTCTTACCAAACGCCGATACACAAACAAATACTAATTTAATCTACACCTGGACAGCTCATCAATAAAAACTATGCGACTGCTTATATTCATCATATTAATAGCTATACTCTCCGCTATCGCAGAGATGTCCTTCCCTTGGTGGGTTATTGCTATTATCCCTTTTGTTGCCGGAATATTTATAAACAAAAAAGGCGGAGCTTCTTTTATTGCCGGCTTTGCTGGCATCGCTTTGTTTTGGTTGGTGGCAGTATTAATAAAAGACATCCCTAATGAGCATATCCTATCTCGCAAAATGGCAACTATATTTAAACTGCCTAATTATGGTCTGCTCATACTGGTTGTCACTGTTTTAGGTGGACTTATCGGCGGACTCGCTGCATGGGCAGGGAGTTTGTTAAGGAAAGTGAATTAAAATGAGTTTGTGTTTTTAATAATTATACTGTAAGTATAAGATATATAACAAAATCAAGGCTAATAGTAATGTTACAATATTGTATCAGTCAGTATTCAATAACTTTCCACCCCTAAACCCCTTATCTTTGTCACCCCAATAATGAAAAAATCGATCCGCATACAAAGGGTAATTGCCGCCATAGGCGTTATCTTGTTTCTTGGCAAAATTCTGGCATGGTATCTCACCAATTCCGTCACTGTACTTACTGATGCACTGGAAGGCATTGTAAATGTTGTAGCCGGATTTTTGGGACTTTACAGTATCACACTTGCTGCAAAACCACGTGACCCCAGCCATCCTTATGGACATGGGAAGGCTGAATTTATATCCGCAGCTGTAGAAGGTACACTCATAACCTTAGCAGGTATTTTTATTATTTATGAAGCAATCGAACACTTAATAGTACCGCACGAACTCGAAAAACTGGATATTGGCTTGCTCATTGTTGCCGGGTCAGGGTTAGTTAATTACCTCATGGGCTTTTATGCCGCTAAGCAAGGGGAAAAAGAAAATTCGATGGTATTAGTATCTGCAGGTAAACACCTTATGACCGATGCCTACTCAGGCATAGCAATAATTATTGGTCTTACATTGCTTTTGCTTACCAAAAACAAATACATCTGGTTAGATAGCGTTGTTGCATTGTGCTTCGCTTGTATCATAGTCATAACCGGTTATAAAGTGGTGCGCAGATCTATTTCCGGCATTATGGACGAGACGGACATGGGACAATTACAAAAGGTGATAGACTTGTTGCAGGGGAACAGACAAACACCGTGGGTAGACATTCACCACCTGCGTGTGCTTAATCATAGTGGTAAAATGCACGTAGATGCGCACCTTACGGTACCTAGCTTCTATACCGTATCTGAAGCCGTAACAGAAATTAAGAAGATCGACACATTAGTCAAATCTCATTTTGGAGTGGAAGTTGAAGTATTCATACAAACCGAAGGTTGCAGCCCTCGCCAATGCCATCTGTGCGGAATGAAAAACTGTGCAATCAGAGCGCATGCATTTGTAAAGCAGCAGCAATGGGAACTCGACAATATCTGGAAAGAGCACCGCCATAGCAATAGTACTATTAACACAACTGCTGCTTAATCGCTAAGCATCAACCAAAAAATATAAACATTTACATATAAAAGCCATTTAACAGAATAGCCCACCTTTGGTGGGCTATTCTGTTAAACATAACACATATCTACCATCTACCATCTACTATCTACTATCTACTATCTACTATCTACTATCTACTATCTACTATTTACTATCTACTATTTACTATCTACTATTTACTATCTACTCCCAATATACTGTTCAGCGCGCGAATTAAGATTTGTACCGCCATCAGAATTGGTATACAAGAAGTTACGCCAACCGGAGTTATGAGATTCACCACTAATGGTAGTATGTAACAATCTGAAATCGAGATCACTCTCACTGGTTTTATAAAACAATATAACTGCATTACCCACAGATCTGCCACTCATTTCTACAAGGTTATTATATTGCCATATCTCGTAAGGCAATGATCCTTTTTCATTTATTACAGTTACAACTTCAGATGGAGCACCATAACGAAGGAAATAGAAACCACGTTCTGTCTCATAACCCGGTTTGCCATGAGAAGTATATAATCTATTTGCTTCTTTAACCTTTTCAGAATATTCTTTCCAAGCTTTTTCTGGTTTTACTTTATCCTTTGCTAAAAAGTAATTATAAACGAAATATCGCATATACATTTCATCAGGCTTTTTCAAGAAGCCTTCTATAGCTCTGGCACCCGCCTGATCTGTTACAGGTAACAGCATTTTCAATATGGCAGTGACCTGTGGCAAATCATACTTCTTAACAAAGGTCTTAGTTAAATCCAATACATTAACATTTTCAAGACTGGTATCTAGTGCCGCTTTCTGAGCCACCATTTCCGCGGTTATCTTATTGGTATTCATTCGTTGAAAAAATATGCTACGACTGGCAAGTGTTGTATGTAGTTTAGTACCGAGTGAAATATTCAAATAGTAATTACCTGAAGGTAAGTTTCTGATATTAAAACTACCATCGTAATAGGCTGTTTCTCTTGTATTTATAGTATCTAATTTAATAAAAGTACTAAATGGCTCTTGTCCTTCTCTCTTAGAAATAAATACAGATTGTATTAAAGGGAAATCTATAGAATCAACCTTATTTAATTGATATAGCTCTGTATAATAGTTAAGTGTATTCTTATAACTGTCAAAGAAACTTTCACACCAGGGAATGTATTGTTTACCATGCTTTCTGAATGGTGTACGTATCTCTGAATTATAAAAGGTATCTACAAATTTCAAATCACCATAAAAAACACTTGCATTTGTTTTGCCAACAGAGAATGTATCATTATAAACTATGCTATTCGTAGTGTCATTCATGTCAGTTAGTTTCACTCTGAGTTTGAAATTACCTGCTGTTAAGAAATAACGCTTTAACTCCAGAATATTCAAATATGCCAACTGCGCTACGCTATCTGCCGGTTTTGTTTCATACACATAATGATCTTTTTTAAGTATATGACCGGTATCGTTTATAATTGTCACTTCTGTCAAAATACGAGCTATAATCTTCTTCTCTGCATTGGTATTGTAATGCAATTTAGCCGGGTTAACCTGCCAGTATGCCTCAAGGTATGGGTTTATCTTACCGGCATAAACCGGATCAGGAAGATAGTACACAGCATGAGAGAAAGCAGCCTCAAATGCTTGCACTTTAAATAGAGAAACCAATAAGATTAGGGTAAGATATAGCTTGCGCAACATTTCAGATTTTTTTGCAAATTACAGTAATCCTGAGATAATTATTTTTACAGCGGTTATTTTAACCTTTTCATTCATCTTTGCACTCAGTATGCAAGTAGTCAGTTCGTGTTTACCATTCGCCCCCATCAACTGGTGGGCACACATTATCGAAGCAACAAAGGTTGTTTTTGATCTTGCGGAGCATTATGAAAAAATGAGCTACCGCAATAAATATAGAATATCCGGTGCAAACAACCCAATACAATTGAGCATACCACTTGTTAATGGTAGAGAACAACGGTCCCCGATGGCCTATGTACAAATATTCAATGATGACAAATGGCAGGTGCAACACTGGCGCACATTAGTCTCTGTATATAAACAAACGCCTTACTGGGAATATTACGAACAGGACTTACAAAATTTCTACAATACCCCTTTTAATAATCTAACCGATTTCAATAAAGCTTCATTTTTATGGATTTGTAAACAATTGAAAATGAACATATCAATTGAGGAAACAAATTCATACTTAGCTCAATACCCTGATACTATTATTGATCTGCGCTCTTTAAAACCATCGAAAGAACAAAAATTATTGGCACGTTTTCCAACATATTATCAGGTATTTGCTGATAGAGTCGGTTTTCTACCTAACCTGAGTATACTCGATCTGTTATTTTCTGAAGGACCACACACCGCAAATTGGCTTAAAACAAACAAGACCGTTTTAACAAGTAGTGATGGTAATTCGATTTGACAAAACAGTGCTAATTTTTTACTGCTACAACCGCTTAGATTAGTTTTTGACTTTAAAATGTGGGATATTTGCCAACGCATTTTTATTAAATATTAAACAAATTACTTTCATGTCCTTATTTGACAAGATTCAGACAACAGCTGCTTTTATCAAGAGTAAAATAAAAAATCAACCTACTACAGGTATCATCTTAGGCAGCGGATTGGGCGGTCTTATAGATATGATTGAAAAAGAAACAGAAATACCCTATTCTGAAATACCAAATTTTCCGCTTTCAACTGTTCAAGGTCATGATGGCAAGCTCGTTTTTGGCAAAATTGGCAACAAACAAGTAATACTTATGGCTGGTCGCTTCCATTATTATGAAGGCTACAGCATGCAGGAAGTAACATTTCCGGTGCGTGTGATGAAAGCATTAGGTGTTGATACTTTGTTCGTTTCAAATGCCTCCGGTGGAACTAATCCTACCTTTAACATCGGTGATTTGATGATTATTGAAGATCATATCAACCTATTCCCTGAACATCCGCTTCGTGGCGCTAATGACGAGCGTCTAGGCGTTCGCTTTCTGGATATGAGCCGCCCTTACGATGGAGCACTCATTGCTATGGGTAAAGAATTGGCAACTGAATTAGGTATCCATGTTAGAACCGGTGTATATACAGGCTTGCAAGGCCCAACATTTGAAACACCTGCAGAATACAAATGGCTGCACAGAAATGGTGGTGATGCGGTAGGTATGAGTACTGTGCCTGAAGTTATTGTAGCACGTCATGGAGGCATGAAGGTTTTCGCTATCAGCGTTATTACAGACCTTGGTGTTACAGATGTTCCTGTTGTCATTACTCATGAAGAGGTATTAGAAGCCGCAAATGCGGCTGCGCCTAAAATGGCATCATTAGTAGCCGCTATCATTGCTCGTATGTAATTTTACATCTTTTATACAAACATTGCTGCATTGACATATTTAAAAGGTTTATTGAGTAAAATTGGTATTATGGCTACCGTATTGCTGCTGACTACAGTAGCAGCGTTTGCCCAACCTACCACTATGCCCAATACAAACCAAAGAGATACCAATGCTAACAAGTCTAATACCAGCACCTGGAAAAGCGAAGAAGCAGACTTATATTTTGAGATACTGAATATTGCAAAGAAATTCACTCCCGATACAAGTCTGCATTCTTTCCAGAGACGCCCTTTTATGGGCACATGGGGGCGAGATTTAGGGAATCCCGGCAGCCCTATCTATAATCTGGAATTTACACCTGATTATAGAGTAGGTCCATCCCTTGGCTATCATGTTTTTGATGCATACAGATATAATCTCGACTCCTTACAGTACTATAATACTACTCGCCCATACTCTGTTTTTAGTTATACGCTTGGCAGCAAATTGGAGCAAGTAGCAAGTATAACGCATACACAAAACATAAAGCCAAACTGGAACTTTATGGCGGAGTATAGAAAAACCAATACTCCCGGTTTTTATAAAGTACAACGCAATAATGATGACAATTTCGCCTTTACTACCAATTACAAAAGCCTCAACAAACGCTATTCGCTATATGCAGGCATGGTATATAACAAACAGCAACATGATGAAAATGGCGGAGTAGTAAACGACAGCGAACTCAACGACCTTACCTACACAGATAGAAAAACAGTTGATGTAGCCTATCAGAACACTGCATACAGCACTACCCGCTCTGCAATCACCAATATGCAGCGAGATTTTGGTATAATACTGCAACATACCTATACCTGGGGACCAATCGATACTACTTACAATGCAGACTCTACTCAATATTCATTTAAGCTGAAACCAAGATTCAGCATCACACACAAAATGGAGTTAAGTACTGAAAAGCACCT
>CANGMZ010000049.1 GCA_947454715.1 Chitinophagaceae bacterium | reverse complement strand
GTAGCTGTATATACGATTGTTGTGGTAGCCAATGATGCAGAGACTCCGGTAACAACACCTGAGGCATTGACTGTAGCAATTGTATTTGAAGTACTACTCCACGTACCACCGCTACCTGTAGTAGACAATGGTATAGTAGCTAAGTGACAAACACTATCTGCACCGGATATTGTACCTGCATTCGGCAAAGCCTTAACAGTAAACGGATGATTAGCTGTATCTGTACCACAACTGAATGTGCTGGCTGTATATACGATTGTTGTTGTAGCTAATGATGCAGATACCCCGGTAACAACGCCTGACGCACCGACAGTAGCTACTGCACCTGAAGCACTGCTCCATGAACCGCCACCAACTGATGCCGTCAACGTAATAAGACTACCCGAACATACACTATCAGCACCGGAGATAGTACCTGCATCAGGCAAGGCATTTACGGTCACATAATGCATTGCAGTATCGCTACCACAAGTTGCTGTAGCAACAGTATAAACGATAGTATCAGTTCCTGTAGTCAGACCAGTAACATCTCCAGTGAAAGGATCTACTGATGTATGACCAGGGAAGTTAGACCAACCCGCACCAACACCGGCACCGGTAGTTGAAAGCGATATTGTAGCATTAATACAAACACTGTCAGCCCCTGAAATACTACCTGCATTTGGAAGTGGATTAACGGTAACAACATGTGTAGCGTGAGCAGAACCACAGCTAAATGTAGTTACAGTGTAAATAATAGTTGTTGTATCTGCGCTTACACCAGAGACAATGCCTGTTGAAGAAACAGTAGCAACAGTATTAGAAATACTGCTCCATACACCACCCGGAATACCATCAGTTAATGTAAGTGTGGAGCCGGCACAAACGGCAAAACCTGTAGCACTTGAAATAGCTCCGGCATCTGGCGCTGCCTTTACAGTTACTGCATGTGCAATTGAATCTACACCACAAGTTGTGATTGATACGAATACTACAGAATCTGTACCCGGTGTCAAACCAATTACAGCACCGGTAGTTGCATTCACGTTGGTATTACCATAACGGCTATGCCATGTACCGGTAGTACCTGTAGATGTCAGAGTAATAGTACCTGCCTGACAAACACTATCAAGACCGGAAATTGTACCTGCATGAGGAGCAGGATTGACCGTAATTACAACAAAAGTATCTGATGCGCCAGAACCGCATGGGAATGTAGCATGATACCTAACCGTATCAGAACCGGAAGATAAAGCATGTACAACACCGGTTACTGAGTTAATAGTTGCTACCGTAGCATTGCTAACAGACCAAGCACCACCGACAATTGAATTTGATAAGGTAGAAGAATCTCCGATACAATAAGTAGTTGTACCTATAATTGGAGTTGTAGTACCTGAAGGAGGAACTACAGACACAACTTTAATTGCAGTATCATTACCACATGTTGGTGTAGTAACTACATATATAATAGTATCAGTACCTACTGTTGCTCCTGTCACTACATCTGTAGTACCTGAAGGAGAATGACCGGCAACTGCAGGATATAAGTTCAACCATGTACCACCTGCAATAGACGCAGAAAGCGTTATTGAATTACCGATACATGTACTTGTAAATGCTGAAGTAATAATACCTGCGTCCGGAAGTGCATTCACTGTTAGCGGATGAGTTGCAGTCAATGGACCACAACTAACTGACTGAGCAGTAAATGAAATTATTGTTGTTCCTACACTTACAGGAGTAACCACACCTGTAACAGGATCAACAGTAGCTACACTTGTATTACTACTTGTCCAAGTGCCTGTTGCTGTATTAGTCAACGTAGTAGTACCATTCATACAAACTGAAGAAGCACCAACTATCAAACCGGTATCAGCTAATTGTTTAACATTAATTACAAAAGTAGTTTTGCTGGTATCTGAGAGATAAACTACAGTGTATATAACTGTATCTACTCCTGCTGTTACACCGGTAATATTTGCTAAAGTATCAGAAGTTAAACTTGCCAAAATTGTAGCATGACCATTACTCATTGACCAATACCCAACTGCATTGTTACAATGTGGACTAACAACTGAAATTGAAGCACCTATACAAACTGAATCAGAACCAGATATTGGGCTTATTATAGGAGCTGAAATATTCTTGAAAACAGAAACGCTATTACCTGTTTTGTTGGCAGAAACAACATCAGCCCTTTTATCCCCATCAATATCTCCAACTGATAATCCATTTGGCTCAAGTCCGGTAGAATATGATGCAGGAGCAGCAAACGAACCCGAAGTAATTGTAAGGCCTGAATGCGTGTTTTTAACGACAGAAATTGCATTTGTACCATCATGTGACAAAATGATATCAACTTTACTATCTCCATCAACATCACCCAAACCTAATGCAAAAGCACTGCCTCCTCCCGGGAAATCAGTTCTGCTGAAAGATGGAGAAGCACTTGAAGTAGTATTTTCTAAAACAGTAAAATCACTTGAACCTCCATAAGTAGCTACAATGATTTCCGGTTTGTTGTCACCATTTATGTCGGCAGCTTGTACTTCTGTTGGAAGGGCTCCAACTGCGAAATCCTGATGAGCAACAAAACTAAAATGACCTGATGTTGAATTATTCTGCAGAACAGAAACTGTATTATCATTAGTATTAGCAGTAACAATATCTATATGTCCATCGCCATTAAAATCAGCAGCAAACAAACTTCCAGGCCTATTTCCTACTGTTGTTCCTACACTAAATGAATCGAAAGTTGTTAATGTACCAAAGAAAGTGTTAGGGAATCTAACACCTGATGCTAGTGGTAAAGAGCCCATTTCATTGTGGAATATTTTCACTTGAGAGGAGTTATAGCATATTGCTGCAATATCAAGCTTGCCATCTCCATCATAGTCAGCAATAGCTGTTTCTGTTGGCCCTTCTAATGGATTAAGATCAGTTTTGATACTCATTACAATATTACCAAGAGTACTCAGGTTTCTAAGACAAGATATTCTTCCTGACCCCGAACACGCAACAACAATATCTAGTTTTCCATCACCATCTAAATCAGCAAGTTTTATATTTCTTGCACCATTTGAAGTAGTACATACAACAGGTGCAGCATAAGAAATAATCCCTGCAGAACCTGTATTCATATATATATTCAAAATACCCTGACCAAGTGAAAATGGATTATAAGTACACACTACAAGGTCTTCTTTTCCATCTCCGTCTATATCACCTAAAACCGCATGCGTAGGAGCGGGAGAACCAGCTAATACATAATCTACTTTCGGTCTGAATGACGCAGAACCTGCAGTAAAGCAAGAGGCATCATAAGTTGGTAAGAAGAAACCGGCTTGATTACAAGCTAATAAACTATTCAGGTTAAGGTAAGTAACACTTGCGTATTGTGCACCAATAGGCAAAGTAACTATTAAGCTTGTCGTATCTGCACTGATAACATTACCCTTTACTCCACCAAAATAAACAACGTTGTTTGACAATATATTACTAAAACCAGTACCTGTAATATTCACAGTAGTTGCTAACGGTATTCCAACTACCGGCGTTACTGTCAAAATAGTTGGTATCGTATAAACTGGCACAGGAATAACAGAAACTGACTGTGTGTCGCTGAGCGTACCACAACTGTTTGTTACACTATAGGAAATAATAGTAGTACCCAATGCCACACTATTTACTACTCCACCCGATGACACCGTAGCAACCGATGGCGTGCCACTTGTCCAGGTACCACCAACACCGGTTGTTGTTAATGTTATAGCAGCACCTAGATAAACACTATTTGCACCCGAAATAACACCGGGAACCGGTAGTGGATTAATAGTGATTGCTGTAAATGTATCTGCAATACCACAACCATAGTTTACAGCATAGCTGATTGTTACATTACCTGATGACACACCGTATACCTGACCTGATGCATTTACCGTAGCTATTCCTGTATTTGAAGAAGTCCATGTACCACCTGGCAAACCGTTAGACTGTGGCTCAAACGCACCAACACAAACCACATTGATACCTGTAATTGGCAGAGAAGGAGATGTCCCTCCTGTTGCAATTACCCCAATTACTTTTTGGACAGTATCAGTACAACCAAATGCATTCGTCACTATGTATAAAATAGTATCGGAGCCTACTGTACTTCCGGTAATTATTGCAGAAGAAATTGCAGAAGAAGATAGTGTACCTGTTGATGGATCAAGATTATCCCATACGAAGCCGGTAGCTCCTGAAGTACCTGTTACTGTAAGTGTGGTTGATGAGCCAACACAAATACCGGGAGGTGTTATTGAACTAATGACACCTGCAACCGGATTAGGATTCACGCTAACACTATGTTGCGCACTTAATGATAAACAACTTACAGAACTTGCTGTATAAGAAATAACCACACTTCCAGTAGTCAATGCAGTTACCAATCCCGTATTACTAACTATAGCTATAGTAGTATCGCTGCTGCTCCATATACCGCCGGTAGCAGTATCAGTTAAATTAATTGTTTTACCCAAACAAACATTTGTTGGTCCGGTAATATTGCCGGTATCAGCAATTGCTTTAACTGAAAATGGATATTTTACAAAATTGGTATCAGACAAATAAACAACACCATATACTATTGTATCAGCACCGGCAGATAACCCTGTAAATGTGGCAACAGTATCTGAACCGGCAATTGTATTTACACTTACCTTACCGGTTGTGCTTGCCCAAAAACCTGTAGCATTTGCACAATGTGATGTATGGAAGTTACCGGTCGTTGAACTTACACAAATGGAATCAAAACCTGTTATAGGATTTGTAATTGGCAATGATTTATTTTCGAAAATAGAAATGCTGTTATCATCATAATTGGAAACAACAATATCCGGCTTATTATCTCCATCCATATCTCCAACAGAGATTCCTTTAGGCCCCGCACCTGTAGCAAATGGAGCTCCTAGAGTAAATGAAGTATTATCTAAAGCAGCACCAACATTGTTGTGCAGAATAGATATTGTGTTAGATGTATTATTAGACAAAGCAATATCAACCTTTCCGTCTCCATCAAAATCGCCTAAACCCAATGCGTAAACCGAAACACCTGTAGAATAATTATGTGCAACAAAGTTTGGCGTACCCGACGTAGACGTATTTTCAAAAACAGTTAAATCGCTGGTGCCATAATTCGCAACAACAATCTCAGGCTTACTATCCCCTACTATGTCAGCCACTTGTACTTCTGTGCATTGCGTACCACTACCCACAGAAAATTCCTGGTGTGTTGCAAAACTTATATGACCCGGTGTAGATACTGATGTATTTAATAATACGGAAACAGAATTAACAAATGTATTTGCTGTAACCAAATCAATTGCCCCGTCTCCATCAAAATCAGCCGCAAACAAGCTACCGGGAAAAGATCCCGGAACAACACTAAACGAGTCAAATGAAGTTAACGAACCGAATAAGGTATCAGAAAATCTTCCTCCTATACCTACAGCTGTTGGAGTAAGATGACTGTGAAAAACTTTAACCTGAGATGTATTATAGCATATTGCAGCAATATCCAACTTACCATCACCATCAAAATCAGCAATTGCTGTTTCTGTTGGTCCCTCCAATGGATTCAAATCTAACTTGATACTCATTGAAATATTTCCGGGAGTGCTCGTGTTCCTCAAACATGAAATTCTACCGGATCCTGAACAAGCAACAATAATATCTAATTTACCATCTCCATCAAGATCTGCCAATTTTACATTTCTTGCACCATTAGAAGTTGTACAAACTACAGGATTTGCCATATCATAAGCTACATTCTGCAGCGTACCTACATTATGAAATATCTTCAATATACCTTGCCCCCCTGCACTTGGAGAAGGAAAATAGGTACTCACAATCAATTCAGGTTTACCATCTCCATCAATATCGCCGATAGCAGTATGCTCCGGGTGCGATGTTGCGGAAAACGGACTGGTGATTGTCTGATCAATTCTTGTTTTAAATGTCTGGCTGTTTGTCTGAAAACAACTATTATCGTAATCAGGTGCAAAAAGACTACCATAACTAGCGGACTGTAGCGTTGCTTTGTTAAGAACAGTAACTGTACTGTATTGCGCACCAACAGGAACAGTAACTACAAGCATAGTACTTGTACTACCACCGGACACCACACTACCTTTTACTCCTCCGAAGTACACAACATTGTCCGTATCTGTAGTTGAAAATCCTGTACCTACTATTGTAATAGTCGCACCCGGAATAACAGATACCGGCGCAATAGAAGTGACAGAGATTGTAGCCACAGCACTGGATACGAAACCATTTAATAATAATAAAATGGTTAGTAAAACAGAATAAATAGTGTAGTTTTTTCTCATATTAGTGTGCGTATTAGTCCTATAGTTAACGAGTGCGAAATTCGCATTTTTTTTGTAATAAAACACCATTTTAATTAGAAAGTAATTAACATTTAATCACCACCTCACACTAACAAGTCTAATTTAATTGTTATCAACAAAAAGAACTTGTAGAATTAAACGACGTACAAATGGTTAATATGATATAAATATAAGCAATTAATTTACTAAAAAAAATTACTGCTTAATGATAAATATCATCAATTTTGAATTGAGATATAGGTATTAAAGGTGGTTTTTAGGTAGAATTTTCTCAATTTCAGGATAAATAACCCCCAATATTAAATAAATAAACATGATACATTTTAAATAAAACTCACTTATATAACTACTATAAATAAATAATATTAAAATTATATTTTATACCTTAAAGTTGAGAGATACAAATTAAATAATATTTCAATAAAAATTAACTAACACCTGAAAATCAAACAATTAGACACTGTTCACCCCTAAATAAAAACTATTTACCCACAAGTTTGATTTGTTGTAGTATTAATTTCTTAAAACGCAAAACATAGTAAAAAAAAACTTACACTTATTTTTTTATTTATTCATAAAATCAGGTATAAATACTTACTAAAAGAAGTGAAATTTTACTACACCTACGTCAACTCAGTTGGTTTAGGCTTATAAAAAAGCAGTATTGATACTCCGGAAATAAATAAAACAACAGAAATTATTTCTGCCTGTGATGGATGAACAAAACCCAAATCATATTTTGAATTTACCCTGATGAGCTCAACAAGAAAACGCTCTATACCTGCTAGTATCAGATATAAGCCAAACATGTGTAAGGGGTATTTCAATTTCTTACGAATGGACCACATAAAGCCAAAGAGTAAAATACCTGCAATTGCCTCATAGATAGGGGTGGGATACACAGCAACAGGCAATACATTACAGTATTCACCCTTACAACTTGAAATTGGCATACCTTCATAACCTACATTGTGTGGGTAATTCATTGCCACTAACCACCTTGGCACACCGGAAGGAGCCAAATAACTTACACCCGGAGTCCCCTTGGTAATTTCAGTAATATAGTGCGCATCCGCAGGCACTGCAGCTCTTAATGCACCATCAGCCTGAGTTACATAAGCAGTATTGTATATACCCCAATCTCCATCACCGGAAAACTGACATCCCAACCTACCCAAACCATAAGCTAACATAATTGCCGGTGCTGCAGCATCACAAAGATGCCTGAAATTCATTTTATATTTACGTGTGTAGTAATACAGAACAATTGTTGCTACAATAAAACCGCCATAAAATGTAAGTCCACTTCGAGAGAACAAACTACCCATCGGGTCTTTAATGAAATCATCCCACGTCTCAAATGCATTAAATAATTTAGCACCTATTATTCCACCTATTGCCGCACCAAACACAATCTCAGTTATCAACTGATGCGGAAACATCTTCACATTCTTTGCCACTTCCTTTACTGAGCCGTCAGCCGCTTTTTCTTTAACCTTCATTAATTTGAGAAAAGGTTGTAGTAACCCCTGCCCTTCCTTGCGCTTTAGTTCTGATGTGGTAACCTTAGCAGCAGCAATAAATGCCATTGCTACAAAAAAGCCAAATGTTTTGAATATGCCCAACCATGCAGGCATAGGTATGCCGAGCAGACCTTGGAGTAAATATTGAAAATCAGGATACATGCTGTAAAAGTAAGTTGATAAGGCGACAAGTAGAAAGGTTAAAAGTTAAAACAACCTAAATACAAACACCGGATGATACAAAATGTAAAAAGCCTTTGTCTTTCAACAAAGGCTCTTACTATAAAATAATAATTAATTAGTTAGTGTAGCCACTCATCTGACTGTTGTATTGATTTCTTGAATAATCTTCAATCGCCGGAGAACATTGCATTTGTCCATTAACATTCGCACTCCACTTTAATGTACCTGCTGCACTGTCCACTGCATAGAAATACTTGTCATAGCTACCAATATATATAGTACCCTTATATGCCAATGGACTAGACTTGATCAAACCATTTGTAGAAAACTTCCACTTGATACCACCGTTGATAATATTAAGTGCATATAAATTGTAATCATTACTGCCTATATATACTACCTGACCATAAATAACAGGAGAAGAGTTGACATTACTCAATGTACTATCTGCCCATATTTTCATACCGGTAGAAGTATCAACGCAATATACCTTAAAGTCATTGCTACCAAAGATACATTTACCATAAGCTGCAGCAGGTGAACTGTTTACTGCACCATTGGTTTTAAATATCCACTTGTTAATACCACTTGTTGTACCACTAGTAAGATACATACTATAAACAGCACTATCACTGCAACCAATATACAAGAACGGATCACAAATTGACGGTGAAGAAGTAAAAGACTTACCGGCACCGGCACTGTAGCTCCATGTTAAATTACCGGTTGTTTTATCAAGGCAATAAATAGTACCTGCTGTAGTAGCAAAATAGATTTGACCATTGTAAATAGCCGGAGAAGATTGTATTGCACCATCAGCCACATAACTCCATGTAGTTAAGTATGTACCTGTATCTATTGCATAGAGTGTATTGTTACTCATTGTACCCACATACACCAGTTTGCCATCGGCAATAGGTGTAGCCTTAATTCCACCCGCACCTGCTAGAGTTATCTTTTGTACAATAACACCTGTACTTGAGTTGAGCTTATATAAAGTATCACTTGGGCCGGCAAACGGCGGCACTTTTATTGTACCTACATATACCATACCATTGTAAATAAGTGGCGATGCGCATTCTGCATCCGGCAGCCCACGTTCCCAGTTCTTAACACCTGTTACCGGATTATAAGCATACAACACGCCATTGTCACTACCCATAATAACAGAAGGTGAGTAAGTAATCGCCTGAGGGGTATCCTCACTCTGCTTTTTACCACATGCACTCAGAAGCAATGAAGCTGTACAAGCAGACAATAATATTTTAGACCAACGTTGCAGCATAAACAGGGAACTTAATTTAATAGATTGCAAGATAGTAATTTTCAACAACTTTCTAAACTGTATATAAATTTATAGTTAAGTGCAGTAAATAACCCGCACCATACCGTATATCAACCGTAAAGTTTTGAGAAAAAAAATATCCGTCTTTTGTTATAGACGGATATTTGACTGTTATTGTTAGTATTACGTTTAAATATGTGCTACTTGTATCTTTTCTTTCTTGCGCTTAACCTGATTTACCAATGAATTGAATGCCAGGTCAAATGATTCTTCAAATGTTTTGCTTTGATGCTTTACAAAATAAGAGTGTTTAGGAACATAAACTTTAATTTCTGCAACCTTATCTTTTACCTGATGCGAGAAATTATCCAACTTTAAATATACCTCTGCCCCTATTATCTTATCGTGAAACGTATTGAGCTTTTCTATTTTAGCGTTAACATGATCGAGTAACTTCTGATCTGCATCAAAGTGCACAGTCTGGATTTGTACATTCATAACGTTTATATTTAGTTGTTAATAATTCACCCTCTCGGATGGTTTTGCTTGTGAATTTCTTTTAGTCTATCAATACTATTATGTGTATATATCTGTGTTGCTGCAAGGCTGGAATGGCCTAACAAATCTTTTATTGCCTGAATATTTGCACCGTTATTGAGCAGATGAGTAGCAAAGCTGTGCCTCAACACGTGCGGACTCTTCTTTTTCAATGTAGTGATCATAGTCAGGTACTTTTTAACTGTGCTGTATACGTAGCCTGCATACAACGGTTTTCCTGAAGGTAGATTGAGCAAGTATATGTTATCGTATACATCCTTTGTCATCTTCAATGCAATATACTCTTTAATAGAATCCAATAATACATCGCTTACAGGTATTAACCTTTCTTTATTTCCTTTTCCTAAAACTCTTATTTGCTTCAGGCTCCATTCAATATCATTTTCCTTCAGCTGTAGCAATTCATTCCTACGAATACCGGTAACATAAAGTAATTCGCATACAAGACGATCTGTAAATCCGGAAAAACCTTCATCGAATTGAATTTCCTGAAATAAAAATTCTGTTTCAGATTCTTTAAGGAATACAGGCAAGCGTCCCGGAAGTTTTTGGGCATGAAGCAATTTTACCGGACTCTTAGATATAAGGTCCAGTCGCATTAAATGCTTGTAAAATGAATTTACAGAAGAAATTTTCCTATTAATAGTGCGTGGTAGCAACTTACCCTCTTTCATGCTGGCTAACCAGCTTCTTACGTGAAAGTGCGCAATTTCGGTGGGATTGTCTATGGCAAACTGAGCTGCTGCAAAAAAGAAGAACTGAGCAATGTCGTGCTCATAAGCAGTCACAGTGTGAGCAGAGTATCTTTTCTCAAACCTGAGGTAATGTAGAAAATCGTTCAGCAGCCCTACGTCCATAAAAAATCCGTTATTGTAAATTTACTACTTTACAATAACGGACACAAATATTTTATTTAGCGATGCTAATAAGCCTAAATCTTACTTATCACCAAACTCTCCATTAGCTAACTGCTGCTTGTACACAGCCTTTAACACTTGAGTACGGCGTCTAACCGATGGCTTTGTAAACGCCTGACGGTCACGCAATTGGTTAAGAACACGTGATTTTTCGTACTTTTTCTTGTACTTCTTCAGCGCCTTGTCGATATTTTCGCAGTCTTTTGAATCTATTATGAGCATATAATAATACCCCCTTTTACTGTTTGGGAATGCAAATGTACAGGTATTATTTATTTCAACAAAAAAAACACACACTTTTTTGAAAAAATATTTTCAGAAGATTTTTATACCTATTTACTATCGGCTCATTGCGGTATAATCACACAATTTTACCCATTTTTCAGTTTAAAATAAATAATTTTGGAAAAAATGCGTTGTATTGATTGAACCACTGAGCTTTTTCAGACATAAATCTCGTACTCATTTTCCCATAACGAACAAAATGAAGCCATCTAACTTTATAATATTATTACTTATCGCCGGCACTTTGGTGTGTTTTTCTTGTAAAAAGTGGACTGACCCTGCACCAACAACCGACCCAAGACTTACCAACCCATATTGTAATGATCCCGATGCGGTAAACTATAATTGGGGTTTTCCCGGCAGACCAGACAACAGCATCTGCTTTTTTCCTTCAGATATTTTTAATGGCACCTACCTGTTTACTGATTCTGTATACCTCGCATCGGGCGTAAATACCGGGCTATTTGTACTCACTCAACAGCAAACATTGCAAGTAATTAAGAGAAGCCAGACAAAACTGGAAGTAATAGGCTTCTGCAGTTCAGGTAACAGCTTATTTGTTACTGCTCATAGCACATTTGTTGCTACAATAGATACTACTGTAGGAGATACTTCTATTATCAATAAAGGACAGCTATTATGCAGAACAGTAGATACAGCAAGTGGCACTATTACTTATAGCAGAGTAGATTCCCTTCTTCATATTTCTATTCAAGTTGTTAGCGACACCGGAATAACTACACACATAGGTAAAGCAAAAAAAATATAGTCAATATTCATGTTTACAGGCATCATAGAAACTACCGCTACGGTAGATAATATCATACACGAAGGTTCTAACGTTCATTTTACAATAGCCAGTCCATTGGCAGCACAGTTGAAAATAGATCAATCTGTAGCACATAACGGAGTTTGCCTTACCGTGGTAAATATTCAAGACGATAAATACACCGTAACTGCAGTTGCAGAAACACTGGCAAAAACCAATCTGGGCAATTGGCAAAAAGGAGATATCATTAATCTGGAACGGGCACTAAAAGCCGGTGACCGACTTGATGGTCATTTTGTGCAAGGGCATGTAGACACTACAGGTAATTGTATTGAAAAACAAACACTGGAAGGTAGTTGGCTGTATCGTTTTCAATTCCCGGAAACATTTGCCCCACTCATTATCGAGAAAGGGTCTATTTGTATCAACGGCGTTAGTCTGACATTATTCAATGTAGGTCGCAACGAGTTTACTGTCACCATTATCCCCTATACCTATGAGCATACAAATTTCAATACACTCAAAGAAGGTGAAAAGATAAATCTGGAGTTTGATGTACTGGGGAAATATAGCTTGAGAATGTGGGAGCTTAAAGAAGGGAAAGTCAATTAATCCACCTTATTTATAAATCAATTCTAAATAAAATGCCGTTGTCAGTACTCAAACGAACAACGGCATTTTACTTTATCACTATATTTTATTGTTACCTCTGCACATTAAATCCAACCATTATTATGCAGTAATTTGGCAATTTGTACTGCATTTGTAGCTGCACCTTTTCTCAGGTTATCAGCTACTATCCAGCAATTAAGCGTATTCAGCTGAGAATAATCTCTTCTAATTCTGCCTACAAATACATCATCTTTGCCTTCCGCATCGAGTGGCATTGGATAGCCATTCATAGCAGGATTATCTACAACCACTACACCCGGCATATTAGAGAGCAGTTCCTTAATATCTGACTCCTGAAAATCGTGTTCAAATTCAATGTTTACACTCTCACTATGACCGCCTATTACAGGCACACGAACAGTAGTTGCAGAAACTTTAATGTTGTCATCGCCCATAATCTTGCATGTCTCCAACGACATTTTCATCTCCTCCTTGGTATAACCATTATCCTGAAAAACATCAATGTGCGGTATAACGTTCAAATCGATAGTATGCGGATACACCCCACTACTACCCTTTCCGGCACGCTCATCCATCAATTCCTTAACCGCCTTCTGACCTGTGCCGGAAACAGACTGATATGTACTTACCACAACCCTCTTTATCTTATACTTTAGATGAAGTGGCTGCAATACCATAACCATCTGTATTGTAGAGCAGTTTGGATTAGCAATAATCATATCCTTTTCAGTAAGCACAACGCCATTTACTTCAGGCACAACTAATTTCACATCAGCATGCATACGCCATGCCGATGAATTATCAACTACCCTGCAACCCGCAGCCGCAAACTTTGGCGCTAGTTCCAATGATGTGCTACCACCTGCTGAAAACAATGCTACTGACGGTTTCATTGCAATAGCTGTCTCGGCAGATACAACACTATACTCTTGTCCCTTGTAAGTAACCTTTGTACCTACAGACCGCTCAGAAGCAACAGGAATTAACTCTGTAACCGGAAAATTCCTTTCCTCCAAAACTTTGAGCATCATACTACCTACCAAACCGGTGGCACCAACTACAGCTACTTTCATAACAAACTAAATTCAGACAAATAAACGATGTGTAAAATTAGCAAAGCATTTCATTGATCTCTTCTTTAAGTCTGACAATATCAGTATTTTTTAATTTAACTATGTAATACCATCATCATGAACAGGCTATAATTTTCACAAGTAAATATTACAGAGAAGTGCATGTTCAAAATATTCACATTATTTTATTTAATGACTATGCATACTCAATTTGAACAAATTGAGCTAATTGCTTCATCTGTATGATTAATTCAATAGTGCGTAATTCATCGGGTGTTTTAATACAGATTTGCCGACATTTGCAATGCTAATGAGGAAATTACGTTCAGTCAATAAATACTTTATCAAATACAAGTGGCGGTTGCTGCTTGGTTTATTGTTTGTTGCTGTCTCCAGCAAATTTGCAGTAATGCCCGGCAATGTTATCCGTAATATCTTAGATCAGGTAAAAGTGATGATAGATGCTAAAGCCGATAAGGCCGAGGTTATGGCAGTTGTATTCAAGGGCGGCATGTTGTTAATAGGCTTTGCATTGCTACGTGGTCTTTTTATGTTTATGACCCGCCAAACAATTATTGTGATGTCTCGTCATATAGAATTTGATCAGAAAAATGAGATCTACAATCAATATCAACGATTAAATACAGGTTTCTTCAAATCAAATTTTACGGGAGACCTTATGAACCGCATATCTGAAGATGTATCGAGAGTGCGTATGTATACAGGACCGTCAATAATGTATTTCTCTAACATGATTGCAATAACCACATTATGTATCATAGAGATGTGGCGGGTAAATCATCTGCTTACGGTTTATGTCTTGATTCCACTCCCGTTTTTGGCACTGTCTATATACTATGTCAATCGAATCATTTTCAAAAAAAGCGGCAAAATTCAGGCCCAGCTATCTAACCTCACAACAACAGCTCAGGAATCTTACTCAGGAATAAGAGTAATAAAATCTTTTGTTCAGGAGAAAAATATGATGCGCTTCTTTAACGAAACATCAGAGGCGTATCGACAAAGCTCTATAAATCTGTCTGTTACAGAAGCTGTGTATTTCCCATCAATGAACTTTTTCATCGGGTTAAGTATGCTCAGCACCATACTTATAGGTGGCTACTTTGCAATTAATGGACGAATAAGCACCGGCAATATTGCTGAATTTGTTATCTACATCAACCTGCTGATGTTCCCTATTTCAAGTATAGGCATGGTAGCGAGCATGACACAACGTGCCGGAGCATCTCAAAAAAGAATTGACGAATTTCTGGAAACAGAACCACTGATTACAAACCCGGAAAAACCTATAAAACAAATTCTAAAAGGAGATGTAGTATTCAACAACATTACCTTTACCTACCCGCATACAGGCATTACCGCATTAAAGAATTTCTCACTGGAAATAAAACCGGGACAAAAAGTAGCAATCATTGGCAAAACCGGTTCAGGGAAGTCTACATTAGCGCATATACTTTTACGCATGTATGACCCTACAAGAGGTGAAATATTAATGGACGGTACTGACAGCCGTAAATTTGATGTGCAGGATCTGCGCAGGCAAATAGCCTACACGCCACAAGAAGCTTATCTTTTCTCTGATACAATTTTCAATAATATCAAATTTGGCAAAGATGATGCGACAGATGAAGAAGTAAAAAATGCTGCACGCATGGCAGATTTAGACCAAGATATTCAGGCTATGTCTCATGGATATGAAACGGTTGTAGGCGAAAGAGGTGTAATGCTGAGTGGCGGACAAAAGCAAAGAATGGTATTGGCAAGAGCGATTATCAAGAATAGTCCTTTATTGATACTTGATGAATGCCTTTCTGCTGTTGATACCAAGACAGAAAAAAACATACTTGATAATCTGAAAGATTTCCTTGAAGATAAGACCACGTTTGTAATTACGCACCGAATCTTTACCTCATGGACTTTTGACCAGATCATTGTACTTGATAATGGAGCTATTGCAGAACAGGGGACACATCAGGAACTGATGGCACTTAATGGCAGATACGCCAAATTATACATACACCAGACGAGTTAATCTTCCTCGTCTTCCACATCATCGTCAGCATCG
Source organism: Chitinophagaceae bacterium (assembly GCA_947454715.1). Classification (GTDB taxonomy): domain Bacteria; phylum Bacteroidota; class Bacteroidia; order Chitinophagales; family Chitinophagaceae; genus Flavipsychrobacter. Next base: position 7,990 of record CANGMZ010000049.1, on the reverse strand, counting down.
TCTTCTCTTAATTTCTTTTCTTTACCCGTTTTGCCTTCTATCACCATTACAATCTCGCCCTTTGGTGGATGTGCTTCGTAATGAGCTGCAAGTTCGGCAAGTGTACCTTTGTTCGTTTCTTCAAACATCTTGGTCAACTCACGACAAACAGCAGCTCTGCGATCTGCACCAAAATAAGTAACAAACTCATGCAGTGTTTTGATGAGTCGGTGAGGTGACTCATAAAGAATAATTGTGCGATCTTCTTCTGCCAGCTTTTTAAGCATGGTCATTCTACCTTTTTTGGGAGGAAGAAACCCCTCAAACACAAAACGATTAGAAGGAATGCCGGATTGTACCAAAGCAGGAACAAATGCCGTGGCACCCGGAAGGCACTCTACATGAACTCCATTACGAATACACTCTCTAACCAATAAAAAACCGGGATCTGATATTCCGGGAGTACCGGCATCGGTAATGAGTGCAAAGGTTTTACCTGCTTTCATCTGATCGACTAAATGCGGCGCCACCTTGTGTTCATTATGCTGATGATAAGCAGTCAGTGGCTTCTGAATGTTGTAATGGCGAACCAATACGCCACTGGTGCGGGTGTCTTCGCACAATATACAGTCTACCTGTTTCATAATCTCTACAGCCCGGTAAGTGATATCACCGAGGTTACCAATAGGAGACGGAATGAGGTATAATGACATATTGCGTGTTTTAATGCCCCCTGCAAGCAGGGTAAAAATCAAGCGTGTTCACCATGCATTTTTAGTAAAGGCACCTGTGAACACGCTATAAAATATAAATCGGAAATTATCCTTCTGTGATAGTAAACTCGAAACCTTCCATTACCTGATTAGCCAAGAGTTTTTTGCATGCTTCATGAGCTGTTTTTTCAGCATCTGCTGCGGTAGCTGCTTCTATCTGCATAGTAACATGCTTGCCTATACGCACACCCTGCACATTCGTCAATCCCAGGTTATGAAGGCTGTTACTTACTGCTTTACCCTGAGGATCAAGCAATTCTTTAAGAGGCATGATGTTGATATGCGCTGTGTATTTCATTATATAGACAATTTATAAATTTCTTAATTAATTAGCTGCTGTTTCTTGCGGATGCTTATAAACTATAGACAACAAGATATAGAGTACAAAAGCAAGCGGTAATGCTACAAAACCAATAAATGGGAAGGCTACTAAAGTAGCCACTACAATCACCAATTGTGGCCAGCTATAAGCCAATTTCATTTTAGGTGGTATCATTTTAAAGAACTTAATCTTAGACACCATAAGGAAACACAACACAGCTATAATACCATATAAAAACCACGTATTGTGTAAAATAGCCGGCAAACCTGCCGTTTTGTTCCACAAAAATAATGGGAATGAACCTACAAAAATACCTACCGCAGGCACTGGCATGCCTATAAAATAAGATTTCTGAGTATCAGCAGTGATATTGTATTTAGCTAATCTGAGTGCTGCAAAACAAGCGATGAGAAATGCAGGTACCATGCTGAGCATACTGGCATCGAGTGCATTATACTCTTGCATACGTGCATCCCAAAGGCATTTAAACATGATTATGGAAGGTGCAACACCAAAAGAAACCACATCTGCCAAAGAATCCAAGTCTTTACCTATTGGCGAAAAAATATTGAGGGCGCGAGCTACAAAACCATCGAGCATATCACAAACAGCAGCAATAGCTATGAAGATGCTACCCATATACAATTGCTCGGTGCCCATGATCCACTGCAAGGAGTGATCACTAACACTGCGATACACATAAGGTTGTGCAGTAAGTATATATGCGATAGCAATACAACCGCAAAACAGATTTCCCAGCGTCAGCAGATTGGGTAAGTGCTTCATATTGGCCCAAAAGTAAGGATAATGAACCAATTGCTCAATAGCTACTCGATATTACCGCACAAACTGCTGCACTTATTTTTCTGATACTACTCCGTAACTCAATTTAATGCCCGCCGTTTTGGCTTTTGCAGCTACATTAGTATCTTCACGCTGTTATGGCAAAGAGCGTAAATAAACCATCAGATACTACTATCCCGGCATCACCTGCAGCCTTTGAAGCATCAAACCAAAACGAAAAGCTTTGGGGCAATATTTTATTGGCCAGTCTTGCGGTCATTCTGATACTCATGACAGTTATGAGTTTTTCTTATGGCCTATCGGGCGATGAGGTAGACATGAACGAATATGGCAAAGCGATATTGAAATATTTTACCTCATTCGGTAGTGATCAGATGGTGCTGAATATGCCCGCTGAATACAACAGAGATGGTGTAATGCAGTACTATGGCGGATTTTTTGACCTCATCTGTGCTATTGTAAACAAAGTTTCGCCCTTAGGTGAATATACTACCCGCCACGTACTCAATGCATGGGCAGGTTTTTTAGCAATCCTTTTTGCCACTAAAATTGCCGGACGTTCATTCAACAAACAAGCAGGCGTATTTTGTGCGTGGCTCATGTTTGCTGCACCATTTTTCCTTGGCCATGCCATGAATAACCCTAAAGACGTTCCATTTGCAACTGCATACATTGCAGCTATCTATTTCATTATAAAATTGTTTGAAAATCTCCCAAAACCATCTGTAAAAAACTACGTTTTGGCCATTCTCGGTATTGGTATCACTATCGATGTACGTGTGGGTGGTATTCTGCTTATTCCCTATCTGTTTGTTTTCTCCATTATTATATATGTGGTTAAACAATGGTTTCAAGGGGGTAAAGTTGAGTTGAAGGCATGGATAAAACCACTGGCAATTGTTGCTGTTTTGGGCTATCTGGCAGGTAGCTTGTTCTGGCCTTACGGACAAAAGAACCCGATATCTAATCCGCTGAATGCGCTCCACGAAATGAGTAATTTCAAGGTGACCATCGCTCAATTATTTGAAGGTCAGAAAATGCCTTCTAATGAATTGCCCGGCAACTTCCTGACCAAGAGCTTCATTATGACAAACAGCTATGTATTGCTGATAGGTCTATTACTGATGGCTGTGTTTATGCTGAGCATACGCAAACACCGTAACGCAGCCACTATCTACTTCGTGATATTTACAGGTGTGTTTCCTATTTTCTATATCATTTATTCTAAAGCCAATGTTTACCATGGCTGGAGACACGTAATGTTTGCATTCCCTTCTTTGGCAATTGCCGCAACAGGTGGCTGGTATTGCTTATCCGAATTTCTTGCTAAGAAGAATTTCAAATTTGGAATGGCTATAGCTGCTGTATTGTTGCTAGAACCATTGTCATTTATTGCAACATCATTCCCAAATACAATCTGCTACTTTAACACATTTGCCGGCGGAGTAAAAGGCGCATACACTAATTATGAAATGGACTACTATTACAATAGTGTAAAACAAGATGTAGAATATTTTAAAAAGAATGAGTTACCTAAACTTAAGCCCACAGATACTGTAGTTATTGCGAGCAATTGCGCCCACTTGCTGCTGCAGTATTTCAAAGAGAATAAGAATGTACAAATCTATTATGTGCGCTACCCGGAAAGAAACCAGAAAAAATGGGACTACTCTATATTCCATATTGCGTTGATACCCGAAGATGAGATAAAAGCAAGAACATGGATACCTAAGAGCACCCTATTTACTGCTCAGGTTGATGGTTGCGCCTTATCATCATTAGCAAAAAGACCTTCATTTGATGATATGAAAGGCTTTGATGCATTGAAAGAGAATAAGGTAGACAGTGCGCTCGGTTACTTCACCAACTATCTGAAAACTGATCCTAATAATATTGAAATGCTGAACCTGATGGCTAATATTTACCATCAGATGCATAGAGACGATATGGCGCAGCAATATGCCGGACAGATGAAAAAACTGCTGGAAGTAGCTGAATAAACCTGCTAATTGTATCTTTTAAGCATTACTGAACCGATTATAACAACATATTAAGCAGATAACAGGTATATTATCACCACTAACTAAAGATAAGAACTACCTTCGCGCTCTTTAATAATATTTACATGACGTTTGCTGATCTTAATTTAAGTACCCCACTCCTCAATGCACTATCTGATCTCGGGTATGTGAAACCTACTACCATTCAAGCCAAGGCTTTTTCGGTGGTTATGTCGGGAAAGGATGTGTGCGGTATTGCACAAACAGGTACCGGTAAAACATTTGCCTACCTGCTCCCCTGCCTTCGCCAGTGGAAATACCCTAAAGACCGTTACCCTCAGATATTGATATTAGTACCTACACGCGAATTGGTAGTGCAGGTGGTTGAAGCTGTAAAAAAGCTGACCAGCTATATGACGGTAGAAGTAATAGGCGCTTATGGCGGTGTGAACATGAAAACACAAGTTGCCGCTATTGAAAATGGCTGCGATGTGGTTGTAGCCACTCCCGGTCGTCTACTCGACCTCGCTTATAATGGTGCGCTGAAACTCAAGAACATAAAAAGATTAGTAATAGATGAAGTAGATGAAATGCTGAGCCTGGGCTTCAGAACACAGCTGAATAATATACTTGACCTACTGCCACCCAAAAGACAAAACCTGATGTTCTCCGCCACTATTACAGAAGATGTGGAGATACTGATGAATACCTACTTCGACACACCTGAAATAATAGAGGCAGCCCCAACAGGCACACCTTTGGCTAATATTAACCAAACCGGTTATGATGTACCTAACTTCTATACGAAGGTAAATCTACTGGAACTACTACTGAATGAGGATGCAGATATGACCAAGGTATTGGTGTTTGCAGCGACAAAGCGAATGGCAGACGATTTGTATGAGCAACTAGAACCTAAGTTTACCGGTGCACTGGGCGTAATACACAGTAACAAAGACCAAAACCATAGGTTCAACACAGTTAATCAGTTTCAGGCAGGTGTTTACAGATTCATTATTGCTACCGATATTATTGCTCGTGGGTTGGATGTAGCAGAGGTTACCCATGTTATCAATTTCGACACACCCGATGTGCCGGAGAACTACATGCACCGTATTGGCCGTACCGGCAGAGCAGACAAAAAAGGTATTTCTATTACGTTCACAACTGAAAAAGAGCAGGAATATAAAACTGCGATTGAGACATTGATGAACTACAAAATACCTGTATTGCCCCTACCCGACCATTTGGAAATATCTACTGAACTCACCAACGACGAAATGCCGAAGGTGCACATGAAGGAGATATTTGTGAAGATTCCGAAACGTGAAAATGTAGGTGCTGCATTCCATGAAAAATCGGCAAAAAGACAAAAGGTGAATGTAAAAGTGAAGTACTCTGATATTCTGAAAAAGAAGTATAAGAAGCCACTTAAAAGAAAACCAAAGAAATAAGTATGCTAATAACTATACACTTATAGAAATATTTTACGGACCCGGCAACACACTGCCGGGTCTATTATTTGGCAGATGGCACTATATTTACCCTGTTTTTAAAACAATTGACACCCACTACTGTTATGCAAACTCAAAACTTTAATAACCATGTAAGGTGGTACGTGCCACATCATTTCGTGTTTTACCCAATATTGCTGATCGCTATCATCGCCAGTGTGCGTTGCATATTCACGCATGAGGACCAGCAAGCAATATGGATAGCTATTACCGGCATTTTTGTATTCATTGGCTGGTCGTCATATATGATGCGACAACATTATGGGCTAATGAACCAAGGGCGTACTGTAAGGCTGGAAATGCGCCTACGCTACTACTTACTTACCCAACAACGCCTGGAACCACTGGAAAAACAATTGTCATTCGGACAGATTGCAGCACTACGATTTGCTAGTGACGATGAATTACCTGCTTTATTGAAACGTGCCATAGCTGAAAAATTGTCATCAACAGATATAAAGAAGGCAATAAAGAACTGGGAAGGTGATTACATGAGGGTGTAAGACAAGGTTGATTGATCATGTACACTAAACAGGAAGTATCAAAACTAAAGCAGGCATTCTGGACCACCTTCGGGCAGTATATGCAACCGATATTGTCTGCCGATGGAGTGAAGGTAAACTGGGTTAATTACAAGACAGGCATATCCGGTATTCATTTTAAAATGGATGCTGATAATGAGCATGCAAGTATAGGTATAGTGCTGTCTCAAAATGATGTTGATATGCAGCAGGCATATTATGCACAACTATTACAACTCAAAGCAATGCTGCGGGAATGCACCGGCGAGGCTTGGCAATGGGAGCCGAACACGATTGATGAATACGGTAAGAACATTAGTAAAGTAGCAATTATACTCCCCAATATTAATGTACTCCGCAAGGAGGACTGGCCACAAATTATTTCTTTCTTTAAACAACGTATTGTGGCACTTGATGCTTTCTGGAGCATGGCGAAAGATGGATTTGAGTAAAACACCCTACCGGGTGTTTTTTTTATTTCAGGTAGTTTTGGGTAGCACTGCTACCTGAAAGCAGCCACTACACAGGATTTAACTAAAATAACAAATTTCCACTTTGACCCACTTTCTACCGATAGTGGAATAGATAAAGAGTGAATTAATAAAAGAACTAGCTTACTTACCTGCTAAAACGAGTGTAAAGTAATACACCACTATTTCTTCAACAAATTATAATATCCACAGAAATGCAGTCTTTTTACTCTATCTGCTACTCATTCAATAAGTTAGCTGCGACTATTTAATGTGGATATGTTTTTTGCGCATTTGGCTAAATAAGGATTCTTGTTTACAATATACAATGCATTAAAAATGAATTAAAAATGACAATCTCATTTGATGCAGAAAGACAAACATCCCTAATTTTAGGGACACTCTAAAATAACGACATTGAAACCGAATGCTGCTCCTTTTCCCAATAATGAAATTGGTAGAATTATAGCTTTAGCTGAACTCAATCTGGATTATCTAAATATGGATGATACTTTTAAAGATCTCACTAAGTTAGCCGCCAAAATAACAGGGACACCGCTTTCCATGATAAATATAATAGATAATTATACTGTATGGACTGTATCGGGATATGGGTTTGAAACGCAGCAAACTCCTCGTGAGGAAAGTGTTTGTCAGTATACAATTCTTGAAAAAGAAGAATTTGTAGTGAACGACCTTTCTGAAAATCCAAATTTCATGAATGCAGATTTTGTGACCAAAGATCCGCATTTTCGATTTTATCATGGTGTACCTATCAACGCTGATAGCCATAATCTGGGTGCATTATGTGTGATGGATATGACACCAAGATCACTATCTGCAGAAAAAGTAGAGATGTTGAAAATAATTGCCGATGAAATCACGAACAGATTAAAAACAATTCATTACATAGAATCTCTCAAGGGTAAAATAACGGAAGTAAAAGATACTCAAAATAAGGTTGTACATGACATAAGAGGGCCTATTGCCGGCATAATGGGTCTTGCCGATATTATTAGCCAGCAGGGGCATGATAACAATATTGATGAGGTGCTTGATTTTATAAATCTTATTTACAAGGGAGGAAAATCTGTATTGGAACTGGCTGACGATATTCTTAAAGAGGCGAAAACACCAAATAAAACTATAAATCCACAAAGCGCAACTGCCGCATTACAGGCGTTAAAAAAACGTTTTGAGCAGCTATACACCCCGCAAGCCAGAAGTAAGAATATAGAACTAAAAGTAATAGTAAAGGATAACGAGGAGGAAGTGCAACTGCCACAGAATAAGCTAATGCAGATAGCAGGTAATCTCATTTCTAATGCCATAAAATTCACCCCCAGGTTTGGCGATGTGACAGTGGTGATGGAAATAAACAACATATCAAATAAACTTAATCTTCAGATCACAGTCAAGAATACCGGAGAAGGTATCAGCAAAGAACAGATTGCCTCACTGATGGCAGATAGCGAAGTTTCTGCCGATGGCACTGAAGGTGAAAAGGGTTATGGATTCGGGCTGACATTGGTAAAGCATCTGGTAAAGGGCCTGAATGGCACATTCAATATAGTATCTGAACAGAATGCAGGTTCAGAATTTATTGT
>CANGMZ010000048.1 GCA_947454715.1 Chitinophagaceae bacterium | reverse complement strand
CCGTATGCAGCATAGTGAATTGATAATAATTCCTTGCCTGCATTGTAGGCGGCTGCCAGCAATCCCCGTCTTGTAAGCACGCAAGTCACGTTGTCTGTCTCTGACAGAAGATGTTCATCTTCTCGTGCATTATAAACCTGTCGGTATATATTCTGATTTTCAGTACCCATATAAAAGCTATGCAAATATAGAAATAGTTAATTGCATGTACCCCATTATGACAATTAAGTACGAAATTCTTTAATTCTGATGCAGACAATTTATATTTGCGCAACTCGCAGAGTAACAACAAATGGAAAAACTAAGTGTATCAGCAACCAATAAAGAAATAATACAGTTAGCCCTTCCTATTTCCGTTGCATTATTTATTCCTCAGGCAAATTTTTTTACCAACAATGTATTCATGGGTATATTGGGGCAGCGGGAGCTTGGCGTGAATAGTCTTACAGGTGTTTATTTTCTTATTCTATCTATGATAGGGTATGGGCTAAGTAGTGGTGTGCAGATTCAGATGGCTCGCCGCGCGGGGCAGGAGAACAAAGCCGGTATAGCAGAGACTTTTATGAATGGGCTGATGCTATCACTTGTTTTTTCTTTGGTACTGATGGTATTGTCTATGTGGTTTGTGCCCGTTTTATTTGGTTATAGCCTTAATGACAGTCAGAATCTCTCCATGAGCATTGACTTTATATACATTCGTATATGGGGGCTGCCATTTTTAATGATTGCACAGTTATTCAGCTCTTTCTTTATATCTATTGGTCGGTCTAAGCTACTTATTTATGGCTCGTTGGTAATAACCATACTCAATATTACCTTCGATTACTTGTTTATTTTCGGTCACTATGGTTTTCCTGCCTTGGGGTTTAATGGTGCAGCTGTAGCGTCTGTTATCTCTGAAATATTTTACTGTCTTACCATGATCGGTATCTTTGTTTATTACAAGATCTATCGCGATTATCCGGTCCTTAAATTCTTGCGTTTTGATGTGCAGCACTCTTTACAGTCGCTCAAAGTAGCTGCTCCGCTTATTGTTCAATTCATGTTCAGTATAGGTGGTTGGCTTGTGTTTTTCATTTTTATTGAGCATCTGGGTGCTCAATCATTGGCAGCATCTCAAATGCTTCGGAGCATCTTTGGTATTGTTAGCGTAGGCACATGGGCATTGGCAACTACATGCAATACAATGGTGAGTAACCTTATTGGTCAGGGAAATTCACGCCAGGTAATGCGACTTGTGCTCAAAATATCCTGGCTCAGTTTTGTCTATTGTGCGGTATTGTGTGTCTTATTATTGTTATTCTCCAGAGAGTTCTTATCTCTATATTCCAACAATGCAGACTTAATAGAGTTCACAATTCCGAGTCTTAGGGTTATTGTAATTGCTACACTTATAATGTCCGTTTCTACAGTGGCATTCAATGCAGTGGTAGGAACCGGTAACACCATTGTAAACCTATCTATGGAAATAGGTTGTGTAGGTGCGTATTTGATTTATTGCTATTACTTTATATATCTAAGGCAGAGCCCCTTATACGTTTGTTGGGGCTCTGAATTTGTATATTGGATCACCCTTCTTGTGGCATCGGGTATATACCTGAAAAGTGGCAAGTGGAGGGGTAAAAACATATAGGTAGATGCAATTATGCTACCTGTTCAGCAATATCTTTCATATTGATACCATTGTGTGTTTCTTCATAAACACATTCACCATTCTTTATAACTAATATCTGAGGTGACTCATGGTGTACTGAATAATCTGTAGCTATCTTATTTGATATATTTCTGTATTTGATAAGATCCAGATAATAAAATGCTGTATGTTCAGGTGCCTTTTCTCGCTCCAATCTGCTTTTAGCCATACTGCTAATAGAGCATCTGGTACTGTGTTTAAAAATCACTACCGGTTGTGTTGCACTTGCTTCATTTATTTGCTGCAGTTGTTGCTCGTCGTTCAACTCTATCCAATTCATGATGCAAAAATACGATGCTATTATATTTTTTTACAGTAAAACTCACGATAGTACTATAGATGAATTTAATACAAATACTTGCAGTCATTTGGACTAACTGTTTCTCATTATACTTTTTGGATTTACCTTAGCAAAAAAAACGAACACAATGAAGCACGCATATATATTCCCGGGTCAGGGAGCACAGTTTGTAGGAATGGGTAAAAACCTGTACGAAAGTAATTCTCTTGCAAAGGAATATTTTGAACAGGCCAATGAAATCCTTGGTTTTCGTATCACAGATCTTATGTTCTCAGGAACTGATGCAGATCTGAAACAAACCAATGTTACACAGCCTGCAGTATTTCTACATTCAGTAATATTATTTGAAACGACACCTGATCTCAAGCCAGACATGGTTGCTGGTCATTCTTTGGGTGAATTCTCTGCATTGGTAGCTAACAAGGTCCTGTCTTTTGAAGATGGTCTGCGTTTGGTAGCTAAGCGCGCCGCAGCTATGCAGCGTGCATGTGAATTGAATCCATCAACAATGGCTGCAATTTTAGGGCTCGATGATGAGAAGGTGGAAGAGGTATGTAAATCTATAGAAGGTGAAGTAGTGGTTGCGGCTAATTATAACTGTCCTGGTCAGTTGGTAATAAGTGGTAGTATGGAAGGTATCAGAATAGCTTGTGAAGCTATGAAGGCTGCAGGTGCAAAACGTGCATTGCCATTGCAGGTAGGTGGTGCATTCCACTCGCCGCTTATGGAACCGGCTCGTGAAGAACTGGCTGAAGCTATAGCTAATACTACCTTCGGAAATCCTACATGCCCAGTTTACCAAAATGTAGATGCGCATCCATACATCACACCGGATACGATTAAACAAAATCTCATTAATCAATTGACAATGCCTGTTCGTTGGACACAAACCGTTCAGAAAATGGTAGAAAACGGTGCTACTCAATTTACTGAGGTCGGTCCGGGTTCAGTATTACAAGGACTGGTGAAAAAAATAGCTAAAGAAGCAGCTACTGCAGGTATCAACTAATTATTCAACAGTATGGCACACCTTAAAAGTGTGCCATGTTATTTATTACATCTGTTCTCCAAGCTATTTGTCATGGATAAAATTTTGATGGTGGCCAACAGGTACGCTGAAGGTCTCAAGAAGGTAGAAGGTCGCAGAGCAGAGTGGCTCGAACATTTTAAAGAAGTAAGAGCCCATCTCATTGAGATTGCTACACTGCTCAATGAAACGGCCGATTACAAGCCCGGTTATTATGTGGATACAAGCCACGCTTATAACGAAGACATTAATGGCTCTTGTGCCAAGTTGCCCTCGCTCACTTTACGCTGTGGTGATATGCCGCTGAATGTATCATTTAAAAGTGCATCAGGAGAAAAGAAAGAATATATAGAGGAAGGGTTTTACCTCACATTCACACCCACTATTACAGGACAGATTCTTGTATTGCTGCAACCTCATTACAGTACATCTGCAGGTGAAAAGCCTGATTATATGAACATTGCGGTTATCGATCATCCCGCTCAACTTACTAGCGATGTTATTGATGAGTTAGTGGCTAAAGGGATGGAAGTAGCATTTTATACCAGTTTTACCGGAATGGTCGATTTGCAGTTGAAAGAAATGGAGGAATCTCAAAAAGAATATCATCAGCCGGCACCTATCGGCTTCAAGCGTTATGAAAGTACTGAAAAAGTTAAGTAAGGGAGTATGCCTGTTATTGGTTTGCAGTATTGCTGCATGTAATAATGATAAGCCTGCAGATACTAAAACTGCCGCAACAGTAAATGCGCCTGAGCAGAATATACCTTCACTCATATCTTACGATATAGTTAAGGAATATCCACATGACCCTACCGCATTTACCGAAGGGCTTGAATTCAAAGACGGATTCCTATATGAAAGTACCGGTGAATATGGCGTTTCAGATATTCGTAAGGTAGAATTGGCAACCGGGAAAGTGCTGGCAAGCCACAAAATGGATGCAAAGTATTTTGGTGAAGGGTTAACAATTATCGGTGATAAAATGTATCAACTCACTTATAGAGAGGGTGCAGGTTTTGTATATGATCTTAAAACCTTAAAACCATCAGGCACATTCTCTTTCCCAACTCCTGAAGGGTGGGGTATGACCAATAACGGAGCATCAATGATATATGATGATGGCTCTAATATCTTACATTTTATTGACCCTGTTTCATTTAAAGAAGTGAAGCGTCTTTCAGTTACTGATGAGCATGGACCCGTAAATGAGCTTAATGAAATGGAACTCATAAAGGGTTACTTGTATGCTAATGTTTGGAAAACTGAGTATATCATTAAAATTGATACGGCCACAGGGCATGTGGTGGGGCGTGCAGACTTGTCTTCGTTGCGCCAGAGAGCAGGAATTCCACCTTTTACAGGCAGAAAGAACACCCCGGAAGTAATGAATGGCATTGCTTATGATGCAACAAATAACCGCATCTACATCACCGGCAAAAACTGGCCCAAACTATTAGAGATAAAGCTAGATAATTAAAAAACGAAAACCGCAACTAATAGCTGCGGTTTTTGTTTTTTAATATAGTCGTATGCTTACAAACTTCTTTTCAGCACACATTTTACTTCTTTACCTAAAATAGTATCTATATCTTTCCCTATTGTCTTTTCTAGCAATATACGGTCAATATATACGGTGTCACCATTTTTAATTCTGGTATAGATGCTGTTAGTGATATTACTTGTCACAGTATCTCCGGGGCAATATTCAGTCGAAATGTCGGTTTGAACGATCGGGTTACCAGCAGAATCTTCATAAGTAAAGAACATACGCTCATAGTAATTGAAGTTGAATCCTATGATCTTGTAAGCTGTGCCTTTTTCGTCCTTAGCACTGATACCTTGTCTCATTAAAGAATCAAAGTGCTGCAGTGTTATAGGTCCGCCACTGTAGTTAGAATGACCAAGATACACCACGGGGCGCAATGCCTTTTTCTTAGCTGTTGCTGTGGTGTCTTTAACTGCCTTATTGCCGGCTTTTGCATTGCCTTTTTGTTGTGCAAATAAGCTTGCACAAAACATCATTGCAATAGCACCTGCCAGTATAGTTCCTGTTTTTTTAGCCATGTTCTTACTTCAAATTTCTAAAAATAAAACCAAACACAATGTTTTAGCTTTTACACACCTGCTTACTTCAGGCTTTCTTCAAGTGTTTTTATTTTATCCAGAGCATCAGCCTGTTTCTTGCGTTCTGCTGCAATAATATCTGGTTTTGCATTCTGCATAAATTTCTCATTAGTGAGTTTTTTCTCTACACTCAGCAAAAAGCCTCTGAGATATACCAACTCTTTCTCCATCTCTTCTTTCTGCACTCCGGTATCTACTGTAGAATTGGGAGCATCAATATACAGCTTATCAGTTTGTACAACAAGTGACAGGCAACCTGTTTTTGCAGTATCAGTAAAGCCTATTTCAGCAGCATTTACCTGTTTACGGAGTATATCTATTGTGCGCTCGTAAAATGATCTGCTTTGTGTATCAACCCACAAATTGATCACTTCTTTTGGCTTCAACTGATTTTTGTTGCGGGTATCTCTTATAGCCGAGATTACTTCCTGTAGCATGTTTCCGGCTTTCAGTATATCGGCATCGGGAGCTGTGTATGCCGGCAATTGCTTTTCAATCAAGTCGTCACCATCTTTCCTTTCACGCAAGATGTGATAGATTTCTTCTGTCACAAATGGCATGAATGGATGCAGCAACTGTATCAATTGTTCAAATATATTTACAGTACGCTCAAATACAGCAGTAGATATTGGCTGGTCCTGAGCTGGCTTTACCCACTCCAGATACCATGAACAGAAATCGTTCCAGATGAGTGAGTATACGGTTTTCAATCCTTCACTCAGTTTAAAGTCTTTCATCAACTCGGTTACCTCGCCGGATACTTGTGCCAGACGGGCATCCATCCAGTCCATCGCAAAGCGAACCTGAGTATCATCCGTACCTTCAGCTACTCTGCTTTCCCAGCCTTTTACCAATTTCATGGCATTCCACAATTTATTGCAGAAATTACGACCTTGATCCAAACCGGCTTCGTCGAACAATACGTCATTTCCGGCAGGGGAGCAGATCATTACACTAAAGCGCACCACGTCAGCGCCATAGTCGTCTATCATCTGCAACAGATCAGGTGAGTTGCCTAATTGCTTACTCATCTTTCTGCCCAGCTTATCACGCACTATTCCGGTGAAATACACTTCCTTAAATGGCATTTCGCCTTTAAATTCATAGCCAGCCATTATCATACGTGCTACCCAGAAGAATATGATCTCAGGTGCAGTAACCAATGTATTGGTAGGGTAGTAGTAGTCAAGCTCTTTGTTCTCCGGGTCTTTGTTCCAGCCAAAGACTTCCATTGGCCACAACCAGCTGCTGAACCATGTGTCCAGTACATCTTCTTCCTGTCTTAGTTCAGGTTGCTGCGCTGCCAGTTCAGGTTTCTTTGCTGCATATTGTTCATGAGCTCCTGCGGCTGTTTCAGCTACATATATAGTGCCTTCAGTATCGTACCATGCAGGAATGCGTTGTCCCCACCAAAGTTGGCGGCTTACGCACCAATCCTTGATATTTTCCATCCAGTGGCGATAAAGGTTCTTGAATTTGCCAGGGTGAAAATCGATGTCTTCGTTGGCAACAGCCTCAATAGCTGGTTTTGCCAATTCTCCCATCTTGCACCACCATTGCATACTCAATCTTGGTTCTATCACTTCATCAGTTCGTTCACTAAAACCTACCTGATTTACATAGTCTACCTCTTTTACTACAAGACCCAGTGCCTTCAGGTCTTCAACAATTCTTTTACGCACCACGAAGCGGTCGAGTCCGGCATACATGGCAGCAGCTTCACTCATTGTGCCATCTTCGTTGATGGTATCTATTACTTGTAGATTGTGTTTCTGGCCAAGGTTATAGTCATTGATGTCGTGCGCAGGTGTTACCTTAAGAGCGCCTGTTCCAAAGTCTTTATCAATATATTCATCGAATATAATCGGCACTCGTCTGTCTACAATCGGCACAAAACAATACATGCCTTTCAGGTGAGCATAACGCTCATCTTCAGGGTGCACGCACACTGCAGTATCGCCCAATATAGTTTCAGGGCGTACAGTAGCAATGGTTATATATTCCTCTTCGTCGCTGTCTATGAGGTATTTTACATAAGTCAGTTTTGAGTTCATCTGCTTGTGATTCACTTCCTCATCACTAAGTGCAGTCTTCGCCTTAGGATCCCAGTTGATCATCTTTACACCGCGGAAAATGTTTCCCTTATTGTAAAGATCTACAAACACACGTATTACAGACGCATAGTAATCATCATCGAGCGTAAAGGTAGTACGGTCCCAATCCAGTGCGCAACCCAGTTTACGCAGTTGCTCCAGAATGATACCGCCATATTTTTCTTTCCATTCCCATGCATAACCCAGAAACTCATCTCTAGATAAGTTCTTTTTGTCAATTCCCCTTTCACGCAACATACCCACCACTTTAGCTTCAGTAGCTATACTGGCGTGGTCAGTACCCGGTACCCAACAGGTGTTATAGCCCATCATCTTTGCACGGCGTATCAATATATCCTGAACGCTGTTGTTGAGGGCATGACCCATGTGCAGTATCCCTGTCACATTAGGAGGTGGCATGACTATAGTGTATGGCTCACGGCCATCAGGTACACTTTTAAAATAACCTTTTTGCTCCCAATGAGCATACCACTGAGCTTCCGCTTCTTTATGCTGAAAATTCTTACTTAATTCCATAACGTTGAATCGCAAATATAAGATTCGTAAAACAGTTTATTGCCTATATAGCACTATTTTATAGAATTTGTACAGTTTTTCTATTTCTTTTTCCGTGTAAATTCATTAAATACCTTTCTAAATCAAATGGATATATATATTCTAATTACCGACTGATCAAGATCATCTCTCCGTAACAGCAATTATGAAGGCTTGCCGCTTTGCTGGTCGTACCTTTGTTCAAAATGGAGAATATGGTCATTGATGAAGTAAAGGCATTATTGAGTACATCTGCTCATCCCGTAGCAAGGGTTTTACATAAGAATGACCACTTTAAGGTTTTGATTCTTGGTTTTAACAAAGGAATGATATTAAAAGATCACAAAGCGCACCTGCCTACAAAGCTCACTGTTTTAGAAGGAAGTGTTATTTATAATGAAGAAGGTCGCAGGCGTCCGTTGCTGCAGTATGCTGAATTTGATATCCCGGTTAATGTTATGCATTCAGTAGAAGCGTCTGAAGATAGTTTGTGCCTGTTAACTCAAGGTTAGAAATGGAAAAACACGATATAGTATCGCAAGAAGACATTAAGTTATTGGTAGATACCTTTTATAAAAAGGTACTGGAAGATGATCTGATAGGACATATATTTACAAAAGTCGTAGCATTGTCTTGGGATAAGCACATGCCAATTATGTACTCATTTTGGGGTTCTATGCTGTTGGGGACTCAGACATATCAGTCTAACCCAATGGTGAAGCACATGAACCTTGATAAAATCTTCCGTTTAGATAAAGAGCATTTTGATCGTTGGCTACAGATATGGGAGCAAAATATCAACGAACACTTTACAGGGGAAACCGCATCGCAAGCCATCATCAGAGCAAAAAACATTGCATCGGTTATGGAATACAAGGTGAGGAAAGACCGAAATAAAGATTCATTGAATCTTATCTGATAATATTACTTGCCGGTTATGATGTAGTTTTTTCCATCATAAAGTACCTGCAAACCCTGATAATTATCTTTAAGTAAAACTGCTGATTGTCCATCAATAGTAGTGCCTGTAGGCTTTACAGTTACTGTATGTTCTGCGCCTATATGTTTTATATAATAGGTGTGTCCAGTAGGTAATTGATTTGGTAAAGTGATGGTGATGTCAGATGTTGACGTATTGGCTATGATAGTTTTGTCTGTTTGTTGAAGCGTTTCGTTCTTAATGACTGTTCTGACAGCATCTGTACGCTCATTTTTATTGTCGTTTGTATTAACTAATAGTTCGTTATAAATTTCTACTCTCCCATTTATATCTTCTGTAATCGGGTCTGCCAAAACAATAGAGCTATCTGTTATATTGATAGTGGTTATTCTATACGCTTTATCTGCTTGTTTGAATGTTATGAAATCTCCGGGTTGCAAATTTTGTCTGTTTGTTACATTAGATAGTACGTTCGATGATTGTTTTAGTTCTGCAGATATTGGCTGTGTTACAAAAAAACTATTGGTGTACAATCCTATTTTGTCGAATGTGATATTTCTATTGAGTGCTTTAGCAATAACTGTTTTCGAAGTATAGTCAACAGATATTACATGAATTGTTGGGTTATCCCATTGCGCTATTCCTATTCCTTTAAGTGTTGTCCCCAGTATATCGCCCGGTACTACATATCTGAACATGCTTTTTTGTAATTGTTCATCATAGTTGAAGGTGAGCGTGTCATGTTTGTAACTGACATTACTAATTTTATTCATCCCGTTTTGCACAGTATAGAATCTGGGTATAGAGCGTATTATTTCCCTGTTATTACTCAGTGTATGCTCATCTGCACCGTTATACTCCATGCCCGATATAACAGACGTACTGTTATATCCGGTGTTGTATCTTTTATTGCCTTCCAAATCAGCTGTTATATGTCTGTTAGGGTTAGATAGTTCCGACATGGGGATGAAATAGGTATTGTCGACTATTGAGTTACCTTTTATGTGCAATGAACTGGCATGATGAATGGAGCACCCTGTCATTGTAATTGCAGAACCATTATATCCGTTCGATACTGATCCTGCATACATAGCTAACGTTGTTCTGAAAGACATAAAATTACAACCTGCAAAGGTTACATTTCCATAAGCCCATAAGTGGTAGAAAGGTGGGGTAAACATATTGTTGGTTTGCAGACCTTCGTCACGCATAAAGAAGTAACAGCCTGTAAATATTACGGAGCTGTTATTAGGGTTAGAGTCGCCAATAACGCCTATACTGCCAATCGCTTCAGTATATAGTCCATTAATGGAGCATTGTCCTAAGTATGACGGTTGTATCATGAAACATTTGAAAACATGACACCATTGGCCCCCCGTCATTTGAAACATACACCCTGAATGATTGCCGAAATGAGTGTTAGTTACCCCGCACCATACTCTTGTCATATCTATATCTATAAAGTGACAAGCTCTGTTTTGGGCATTGCCAACTGATATACCATAAACACAATAATTAATCTGACATTTCTCAATTCGCATTCTATCTCCTTGTAAATTGCCGGCTTGCGATATCCCTATGCCAAGACAAAAATTTTCAATTTGTAAACGCTCAAATACAACATCTGCACTGAGTACTTTATTGTCCTTTTCTGCATCTGTAGTAATGCCGGTATAAGATTCTTTTATGCCTGGAGATAAAAAATTTGAAGGGTTATTTACTGCCTCAGTTACTGTTATTGTATCATAAGCACCAATTCTTTTGGGGGCTGTATTTATGCCATGAATTTTCAGGTCCGAGATATAGCTTCTTCTGCTACCTTGAATATTTATTGCAGCACCCTCACTGAAATCCGCAAACAGGGTTGTTGCCCTATCATCATTACTCGTAGTTAATGTAATACCCCCTCCATGAAACTTGAATGAAAAGAAATGTAGTTTCTTGGAGATGGTGATCGTTGATCCAATTCTGTAAGACATACTTGCCGGCGACGGAGGTATATATAAATCAGATACTCTCTGCGCTGCAAAAATAGCTGCGTTTATTGCAGGTGCATTATCATTGCCGTCGCCCTGTTTTAAACCCTTACAGTCAGAAACTGCGCCAAACCAACATGCAGATACGTATGGCACTGAGTTGCTCCCGAAAATTACTTTTTTTGTGCCTCGGAAAATATTTTGATAGTCGTTAGCCTTGACAAAGGAATTGATAGTTAATACAAAAGTGTCTATAATAATGATTCCTGCCGAATTTGTAAATTCAAGTGTGTTCCCGGCTGGTAATATTGTTTTTCCATTTATGGCAATTACCCCATCTATTCTTACGGTTGGGTAGCGTAGTGCACTCTTTAACGCAGGGCCATCGTCAGTTGTGCTGTCCATTTGTGCGCCAAACCACGCCAACTCCACAGGGCCTGATTTATCGTATACTCTTATCCAATAGCCTTTGTTCTTACCTGCTAACACAACACCGTTGTCTATCGTGTTTTTTTCTTTTGTATACCGAAATAGCCCCCCTGTTTTATTATCCGTTACCAGCATTATTTCAGCACCGCCATTATATTTCGTAAGCTCGGTCAGTGATGTTACTTGTGCTTGCGCAATCATAGCATTATTCTGTCCACTGACATAGGTAATACTGCTCAGACAAAGCAAAATGATAATTAAGTATTTCATACAGCTTACAATTTAATATTGGTGGTAATAATAGATAAAAGAGCTTTAGTTATTGTTTACTCAATATTCGTGTAAACCTTTGTATGTCTGCATCCGGCATTATTGGTTCCTGATTGGTAATATGTGCAGCGAGCTGATGTGCAAAGTAAGGTACTTGCGAACAACCCTTGGCGCCCATACCATTGAAAATGCCTACTGACGTATGTCCCGGATGGAAGCCTACAAACGGTTTATGGTCAACAGTAGCAGGTCTTACAGATGCCCAATGGTCGGTAATTGTATAAGGTAGTTTTAACCAGTTACGTAATTGCCATTCCGTTTTTTCTCTGAATTTAGTTGATGGTAAGGTATTTTCAAATGTCCATTCAAAAGATGAGCCTATCCAAAATTTGTCGTCTTCCCAAGGTGCAATTTTTAAGCCGTTTTTATATACATAATGTCTGGGTAAATCAGGTATTTCTGCAATTAAGACCTCTCCTTTATTCAAAGCAAATGGTAATCTGGCAAAATAAGGATTACTTAGCCCTGCACTGCCATCACAAAATATGATTCGCTCTGCGGAAATGTTTTTGTACGTTACTTTATTTGTAGTGATTGTACATTGCTCCATATCAAAACGTTCCTCAAGAAGCGAATCGTTACTTATCAGGTTCTTGCGCCATTCATCTTGTAGTAATCGTATGTTGATAATCATAGTTTGGGTAACACCACCTATGCCATAATTGAAGTTGAAAGTTTCTTTCCATGCATTTTCCTCAATGTCTATGCGCAGGTATGCGGCATATTGCGGTGTTCTTTCAGTGAATATATCTCTGTGTTGTGCATCGGGGTGAAATTCCAGTATATCCCATGGGTGTATTATAGTTACCCCTAATCTTGTCTCTAATTCTTTATAAGTACTAATTGCGGTCGTTAATAGATTATCGATCATCCACGACTTTACAACTCTTTTCCCTGTTACCGGATTGATTAGCCCGCTTGCAACTTTCCCGGCAGTAAAAGGGTTTGATTCATCGATTACAATCACCTGTTTACCTGCCTTCATCAGTTCATAACTGAGTAAGGTGCCACATAACCCTTGACCTACAATTATATAGTCTGTCTGCATCAGTTGTTTTGCTTGTCTGATTGATTATCTTTTTCCATGCTTTTGGCAGCTATCCATCCGCTACTCCAGGCATTCTGGAAATTATATCCACCTGTTACGCCGTCTACATCCATTACCTCGCCGGCAAAGTGTAAGCCGGGGTGCAGTTTGCTTTGCATCGTTTGCGGGTCTATTTCTGAAAGGCTCACCCCACCGCAGGTAACAAATTCTTCTTTAAATGTAGTTTTCCCCCTCACGGTATAAGTATCTCTGATTAAGGCTTCTATTAGTTTATTTTGTCCCCCTGCAGACAATTCACCCCATCTTACTTCCTCATTTATACCACATTGCAACAGTAGATATTCCCATAAGCGTTTAGGCAATTCAAATGGGTTCTTATTTTGTACCAACTGCTTTCCATTTTCTCGCCTTAGTTGTACAATAGTTTCTTTCAGGTCTGCATCATTTACATCATTCAGCCAATTCACAATAAAATTGAACGAATAGTTGCGGTCTGCCAGCTCTCTGGCACCAACTGCCGATGTCTTTAATACTGCAGGCCCGCTCATGCCCCAATGAGTAATCAGTAACGCCCCTGATTGAGCAATTTTAGTTCCCGCAATTTTAACGGTAGCCATCGGTACACTCAAGCCCATTAGTTCCGTAACCGGGTGTGCAGGTATATTAAAAGTGAATAATGAGGGTACAGGTTGTTGTATGGTGTGGCCAATGTCTGTAAGCCATTTATATTGCTCTGCTTTAGGGAAGCCTCCTACAGCAATCAATACTTTATCTGCGGTGTATGTGGTCGTGTCACCGAAGTGAATGATAAATTTTGCGCCGTCTTTAGTGATTGCATTGACAGATTTATGATAGTACACCTGCACTTTATTTCGCATCATCTCTTGAAAAATACAATCTATGATGCTCTGAGAGCTGTCGGTAATAGGGAACATTCGGCCGTCTGCTTCGGTTTTGAGTTGTACGCCTCTTTCTTCAAACCATTTTATAGTATCTGCTGGTGTGAAATGATAAAGCGATTTCCGAAGCAACTGTTTCCCTCTTGGGTATTTAGTCAGCAACTCAGGTACATCAAAGCATTCATGTGTGGCATTACATCTGCCACCGCCAGATACTTTTACTTTCTGCAACACTTTTCCCGTCTTTTCAAAAACAGCCACTTCAACCCCTTCCCGGGCTTGTATATTGGCTGCGGCAAAGCACCCTGCTGCACCTGCACCTATTATGGCTATCTTCATGCTTGTCTTTTTATGCTGTCTTTTTTCTCTATGACAGAGTAGCTCAGTCAGGGTGTGAAATTACTGAAACAAAATACTTATCCCATTTAGGATTAATAATTCTGTCAACTTCAGATGTAACTACGGCGAATGGCGCAGCATTAATTCAATTGTGGGTCAATTGGCATATTTGCCATAAATGAGTAATTCTTCCCGAGGCTGCTGATGGCTTTTTTCCATATCTGGTGTGGTTCAGTTTCAAATATCAGTTCTGCTGTAGCATTACCTACAAGCCAGCTATTCTCCACCATCTCTTTATCCAATTGGCCTTCAGACCAGCCCGAATAACCAAGAAACAAACGCAAGTCTGCTTCCTGATATGTTTCATTGATAACAATCTCTTTTAACTTCTCGTACGAACCTCCCCAGTATATTCCCGGTGCTACTTCCAGTCCGCCCAAAATTTCCGGCATTCGGTGTATAATATGCAACGTGTCAGGCTGTACCGGGCCTCCCTGATATAGCGATAAGGGTGTCATGTATAAACTCGGATCTGCTTGTAGGTCGCCAAGTGTCAGTGCTGTAAGTTGATTCAGTATAAACCCTACAGTACCATCTTCACCATGTTCACACAGCAAAACAACTGACCTCGAAAAGTCAGGGTCACTCAGGAAGGGAGCTGCTATTAGCAACTTGCCCTTTGCAGGAGGTGTTTTACTCGCATTACCATCAGGGTTCATCAAATTCATCACGTTAAAAATAATGCCAAGTCATTTTATTTCAAAATGGTGCTTGTTAAGATAATATCAAAAAAACAACCTAATCACAGGTTCTCTCCTCATCTAAATCTTTATTGATTCATTATCCTTTTAACCCAATCCGCACTACTTATTATCTTTCAAAAACTGATCCATTTCATCTTTATAATTTTTCATGGTCAGCTTTTGTTTCACTTGTTTGAAATTCTTTTTATCTGTTGTTTTTGGGTAGGCATATTGTACAAACTCTACTCTTGTACTTTCAAAGCTGAAGCAATCCATCAACGCAACTACCTGTGCAGTCGTCAGTGTGTTTGCCTTTATCACATCTTTAGCAATAACTAACCTGTCTGTGTCTGTGCTTTTTTCTTCAATCTTCTTTTTCAGTTTCAGCACTTTCGGGTCAGTTTTTGTAGTGCTTTTTGTAGCTTTTTTAGTTTCTTCCTTTGCTGGCTCTTCTTTAATCTCTACAGGTGAAGCTACCGGAGTTCCCGCAGGTAAGTTGCCAATATTAATATTTTGTGCCGGCACCTCGTTATTGACTGGCTGAGTTGCAGGCATAGTGTTGTTATCATCTGTATTCTGCGGCTTAGTGTCATAATTATTAAGGTTATAATTATTATAACGTTGTTCATCAGTTGGTTGTGGGTCTTGTATAGTATTTATATCTTGCTCTGTTATCGCGGCTTCTCTCGTTCTTGGGTCTATAGTGCAGATGGTTAATTCTCCCCGGTAGGTCTTTATGTTGCCTTCCCATATCACGCCGTTTCCTCTCCGCCCATCGTTGCGCGTCTCAGATATATAAACAACTACATCATGCCTCCCCTTAGGTAGGTCATTGATGGTGATTGATTCTCCGGTTTTGCGAAAATGTCTGCCATCTATCGATACGCTTATTGGCCGGCGGTCGCTAAGGCTAACTTTGAGCATAGACTGCGCTACAGCAGGTATAACTCCTGCTATAAGAATGAGCAATGTGCTGAATATCTGTTTCATATTGTAAATAGTTAATTTCGAAACTTACTTGTTTGAATATTAAATCAATAGTCGTGCCATTTTAACCAATATCTCTGCTTAGGTGGACTATTTTTAACTCACTGCGTTTAAGCAGTCAGTAATAATGCGCACAAAATACCGGCAGAAACCCCCGCATTCAGCGATTCTGCACCACCTCTGCGTGGTATCATTACTTTTTGTGTCGCAGTAGCCATTATTTTTTCAGACACTCCCTTCGACTCATTTCCAATCACTAATATCCCTGCAGCAGGTTTTGTTGTTTTATATACATTTTCGCCATCCAGAGTTGCTGCAATCACCGGTATTTTACTTGTCTCAAGAAATTGCGCCAAATCAGTCTCATACATATTTACACGGAGGTGACCACCCATTGCAGACTGCACTACTTTGGGGTTATATACATCTACACATCCTTCTCCGCATACTACATGGTTTATCCCAAACCAATCTGCTATGCGGATAATTGTACCCATATTCCCCGGGTCCTGAATATTATCAAGTGCCAGACACCATTCAGTCATAATGGGTATTGTTTTTTCTTCATTACGATGTACTACCAGTAATACTTGATTAGGTGTCGATAATGATGATATTGACAATAACTCAGCTTCCGTTACTATATGCAATTCAGCTTCTATGTGTTTACCTATCAGCTCCATATTAGCATCTGTCCACAGGCTGGTTGCTACAATTTTTTGTATTCTTGCATTACTTCGCAGCCATTCCTCCGCTATCTTCGCACCTTCGGCGATAAATACTTTATGCTCGTTCCTGTTTTTTTGAAGGGTTAACGATCGAATATATTTATTTTGTGTTTTAGATAGCATAGTGTTGCAAAACTATTGTTTAAATTGAGCAAAAGATAGTTAAAAATTAACTACTTGTTTTCGGCACGGTTAATGTAGGCTGAAATAAGTGTGTTAATATTGGAGTGGTTTTTTAAGGTAACAAATGAACAATATCAGGGGAAAAGGCAATTTTAAAGTAATGATCATGCTGCTAATGGTAGTCATGGTTGTTGCCGGTTGCAGTAGTACCAAGCACATAACTGGTAGTCAGCATTTGTTGCGAAAGAACAAGATAAAGCTGAAAAATGAAGTGGTGATGTACAACAAAGGGGAGATAAGAGACAACCTCTCCCGGCAGGTAATACAGAAACCCAACACATACAATACACTAGGTATTATTCCCATAAAATTATGGCACTACAACTTCAGATATAGTAAATTTCATATTGTGTCTGATAGTGCGTTACCCAAAACTGTAGAGCGCCCTGTAATATATGACAGTAGCTACATTGCGAAAAGTATGCAAAATATGCGCAGCTACCTGTTTAATCAAGGATACTTTTATGCCAAGATAAAAGATACTGTAGTTTTCAAGGGGAAGAAGGCTTATGTTAATTACTCAATCAATTCAGGTAATAATTATCTCATTAATAAAACCCATCTCGATGTAGATGATAGTGGCATCACCAACATCATAAACAAGAACATGGCGGCCTCCGGTTTACGTAAGAACCGTCCTTTTGCTTATGTATTGCTCGATGAGGAACGAAGCAGATTAGCTTCCGTTATTCGTAACAATGGTTATTATCAGTTCTCTCAAGAGAATATCAGGTTTGAAATTGATACTATGGATAAGTCGTTTTTCAGGGATGTTGAAAATCCTCTGGAGAATGCCATTAATTTTATCTCTGCCGCACGAAGTAATAAAAAACCCACTATTGATATCTATGTAATCATCAGAACCAAAGAAGATACCTCCAATATTCAATTTACATCGGGTAAGGTGACTATATACCCCGACTATACCGGTGCAGGTGATCGTAGAGATAGTACAATGAAACAAGATCAGATAGCCGGGCTCACTTTCAGATACCACGATAATTATGTGCATTCTAAAGTGCTTACGGATAGAATTTTCCTCAGACCAGGAAAAAAATACTCACAGGCCGATTATGACAAAACAGTAGTTTCATTAAATGAATTGGGTATTTTTCAATACATACGCATTCAGTCTTTTGAGAACACGGCAGATAGTTCTATCAGCTACAATATATACCTCAACAAAACTAAAAAGCACGATATCAATGCCAATAGTGATGTGACAAGCGGTTCCACCTATCAGTTTGGTATGTCAGGTGGTGTATCATACAGAGATAAGAATTTTGCTAAAGGGGCTAATCTGCTCATGGTGTCAGTAAATGGTGGTATTGAGTATAATTACAGCGAAAAGATAGGTACTCAGTTTTTTGATCACTTCTCTCTGCTTACTAAATATTATGGTATCAATGCCAGTCTAGACTTCCCTAAGTTCGTGGCGCCTATATCGTCCAGCTTATTCGATAATTCCAGTCTTCCTCATACGATCATTACTGCCGGAAATAACGTAATACAGCGGGTCCAATATTTTACCTTGGTTAATACGAGTGCCTATTTTAAATATAATTGGCGACAAACTAAGACTACGACATGGGAGCTGTCGCCGGCGTTTGTGAACATCATTCGCCTACCGGTAAAGTCTGAATTATTTCAGACTCGTTTAGATAACAATGCTTATTTACGTGATAGTTATAAGGAAGTATTTATAGAAGGTGAGAATATCACCTACACTTACAATAACACAGAACGCAAACTGGGGAAGAATTACACGCGTCTTAAACTGGGATTGGAAGAAGCGGGTGGGGTACTTGGTGCCGTTAGTTCATTAGGTTATGCGCTTAACGACCTCTATACTATTAAGTATGCCCAATACGCTAAACTCGATTTTGACGCACAGCATTTTTTTACATTACTACATTCTGTTGTTGCTGTTCGTTTTTATGGTGGAATAGGCTTGCCTTATGGCCAACTCAATGTATTGCCTTATGTAAAACAATTTTATGTTGGTGGCCCTTATAGCTTGCGCGGATGGCGTATTCGCACATTGGGGCCGGGTAGCTCTTACGATAGCTCTATTGCCAGCCAGTCTAATACACTCGATCGTACCGGTGATATCAAGCTTGAGCTCAATAGCGAATACAGATTCCCTATTATTCCTTTGTTCTCCGGAACAGTAAAAATGAATGGGGCTCTTTTTGCTGATGCGGGGAATATCTGGTTAGCAAAAAAGGATAGTGCTTATGTAAATGGAGAATTTTCTTTAAGCAGATTCGGTCACGATATTGCTATGGATATTGGTGCAGGTACTCGTTTCGAGATTGCCTCTTTTCTTACCCTGAGACTCGATGTGGCAATGCCGGTAAAGAAACCTTATGTCAGCAGTAATGGCGGTTGGGTCTTTGATCAGATAGATCTTAAAAACGCCGGCTGGAGAGCAAATAATATAATTGTCAATATTTCTATCGGTTATCCGTTCTAAACTTATCGGATATTGCTGTTATTACAATGTCTATATATATCAAATTAGCTAATTAGGCCTTTTCCCTTATCTTTGAGGCCTATGCGAAATATAAAGATCATAGAAGTACGTTCAGAAATTGGCGCCGGAACCCGTGGCGCAAGTCTGGGCATTGATGCGATCAAGATCGCTGCCCTCGACTTCATGAGTAACCTGTTTGTGAACTTCCCATCAGATGTTGTTGAAAATGAAAACAGGCTTTTATACGAACCTGTTGCTTCGCCTTATGCTAAGCGAATTGCTGGTATTCACACCATGTATGAGCGTGTATCTACTGCGGTTTGCGAGACAGTAAAGTCAGGTCTTTTCCCTCTTGTATTGGCTGGAGATCACAGTACTGCGGGTGCTACTATTGCAGGTCTTAAAATGGCTAAGCCAAAGCGCCGTTTAGGTGTTGTGTGGATTGATGCTCATGCAGATCTTCATTCCCCGTTTACTACTCCGTCTGGCAATATGCATGGTATGCCATTGTGCGTATCATTGGCCGATGATAACAAAGAAAATCAGGTCCACAATCCAGATCCGCAAACGTTGGAATACTGGAAAAAACTGAAAAATCTGGGTAAAATTGAACCTAAGATATTGCCTGAAGATATCGTTTTCATAGCCTTACGCGATTTTGAAAAGGAAGAAGAAGCAATAATTAAGAAGGGTAACATAAAAGTAATACCTGTTGCAGAAGTGCGCAGAAAAGGTATTGAAAATGTGGTACGCCAAACATTTCTGCATTTAGCTAATTGCGACGATATTTATGTGTCATTCGATGTGGATAGCCTTGATAGCTCTATCTCTCGTGGCACAGGTACGCCGGTGAGCAATGGTCTTCGGGAGCGTGAAGCAGAAGATTTAATTGCCTCATTCATGCAGCACCACAAGATATGCTGCTTTGAAATAGCAGAGGTAAATCCTACTCTTGATAAAGAAAATATGATGGCTGAAATAGCCTTCAATATATTACAGCGCGGCGTGAATTTGTTGCTGCTTAACTAATATTTTCATTGTTTTTATATTACAAAGGGAGGTGCCGCGCACCTCCCTTTGTAATATCCCCCTATGGGGTAAAATAACTAGAGTATAACAACACCCTATGTAAGAAAAATTATAACACTATGCTCTGTAAGGGCAAAATAAAGTCAAAGTTCCCACTAATATTCCCATTCCAATATCCGACGCAAATAGTTGATTTGCCCCAGATGATAGACCAAATGCCCGTAAAAATGTGCAATGTAAAAAGAGGTACTCCGCTGCCCGAACAGCTCAAACGGATAAATTGTAGCAAGTTCATCAGCTGATAGGGTAGAAAGGGTTGCTGTTACCATAGATAATGTCTTATCTATAGCTGCTATAAGAGCCACTCTTGGGGTGCCCTTGGTCGAAAACTCTAGTTCCCGGGTTCTTATGTAGCCGGTATTACCGAGAATAGCACCAATAAAATGATTGAGATTGCCGATAAGATGCAACGTAAGGTTACCGGCCGAATTATTAACGCCATTTACAGCCTCCCAAATATTGGACTCGTTTTTAAAAGAACTGAGTTCTTCTTTTAGTTTTAACAGGTCTCGCTCAAATAGCTCTGCAAAAAATGTTTCCATATAAATGTTTTAAGGTAGTTGATGCCTTATTGTTTTTTAACTGATTCTCTTACTCCCTTTTTTCTCAACACTGTATCGGCAAACAGTAATGCCAATATCACATTGATAGCAATAGCAGCATTAATGAATGCACTATTGAAATATTTCCCGGCATTAAAATCAGGTAAGGATATTTTTGAAAGCATTGACGTGCCTGGTTCGTTCCATTGTATAGATGATAATGCAAATGCAGTCACCAAACCAATAGACAATAACAACACAGCAGCTATACCCTTTATGATGAGCGGATTGATATAGGTATTGATAGATGGGGCAATTTGAGTGGCACTTACCATTTCCATTACATTCTTATTAAACCGAATCGATGGCTCATCCAGTTCCAACCCATGAACAAGTGTCTCATTAAACGCAATCAGTTCATTATACTTACTCAGCCATGCTGTGTCATTGGCAATACGTTTGGTTACTGCGGCATGCTCTTGTGCATCGCATAAACCATCAATGTATTCCCAAAGCTTTAGCTCTATATTTTCCTGACCTTCCATCATCTGTTATTAAAATTAGCCAATAATTACATTTACCTGATTACTTCTTTGCTAAATCTGCTTTCTAAAACATCTTTTAACTTTTGCCGGGCACGTAGCAATCTCACTTTTACATTTCCGGGTGTAAGCCCGGTAACTATACTTATTTCTTCTACCGATTGGTCTGCCTGATAGAATAGGGTTATAATAGTACTGTCTGTTTCATTAAGGTGGCTTATGGCTTGTGTAAGTAATTGTTGCTGTGCTTTTTGTTCTATTCTTATCAACGGTTGTGTCGCCATGTCGCTACCCTCTGCCCAGCTATGTATTTGTTCGTCTCCCGGAAATATGGTTGGGTCATCCTTTTTACGTAGGTGCGAGAGGCAGGTATGGTGTACTATAGTATATAGCCATGTGCTGAATTTACTTGTGCCCTTAAAAGAACCTAAAGATTTGTAGGCTTTTACAAATACATCTTGCGCCAGCTCTTCAGCCAGTTCCCGGTTATTTACCTGGCGCATAGCAATTGTGAACACGTACATTTGGTAACGTGTCACCAGTGTTGAATAGGCAGCTTGCCGCCCTTGCAACACCATTTGAATTATAGCCAGATCATCTTCCTGCACTTGCATGTATGCTATATGACGCCGAAACTCCACAACAGGTTACAGGCAGGTTGAAAATTACAACTAATATTATTCAGGTAATTATAACCGGTCATTTACATTATTATACAACCTCAAAGGGTAAAACAACTTGTTTATATTAACATGCAGTCAAAACTTTCAAAAAATATTTCCCCAATCTGTAACCTTACTTCTAACTATGTAGTCTTAGATTAGGTAACAAGTTACAGGCAAACAATTATTGATAACATTATTAAACTTTTTAAATTTATATCATGGGAGCACAAGCACTGGTAGGTATTTTAGTACCTCTTTCATTTTTTGCACTGATTTTCGGTATCATGTATATCCGTAATAAAGAAAATATGGCATTGATAGATAAAGGAATAAATCCACGGCAAAATAATAACCGTCCTCGCCCTTTTGTTAATCTTAAATATGGTTTACTCATGATTGGTTCCGGAACCGGATTATTATTTGCATACCTTTTAGATACAATGGTTCTTGGTCACAATGTAGTCGTGCACAGTACCGGTATTTCATCAAAAGACAGCGATAATCCTGCTATATACTTTGCTTTAATCGCAATTGGGGGAGGATTAGGGCTCTTTTATTCATACCGCATTGAGAAAAAGGAGTGGTTAGACAAAAAAACAGAAGAATAAAATATATTTTATATGTGTTGATGCCTTCAGAAGTCCATACATATACACATAAAATGACCCCAAAAGTAGCCCAAAACCTTTACAGTAAAGGTTTTGGGCTTTTGCGCAAAATGTGGATATCTTCTTGCCGCTAAATGAACCTGCTGTACTAATTTGACCTAATTTTGACCCATAATAAATAACAACAGAAAAAAATACAGATATGGCAGACGATAAATTGAAAGTGCTCAAGCTTGCGATGGATAAGATCGAAAAGGACTATGGAAAAGGTTCTGTGATGATGTTGGGCGAAAAAGGACATGAAGCTATCGATGTGATCAGCACAGGTTCTCTGGGTCTTGATGTGGCTTTGGGCGTTGGTGGTTTTCCACGTGGTCGTATCATTGAAATATACGGACCGGAATCTTCAGGTAAAACAACAGTTGCTATTCATACTATTGCAGAAGCACAAAAGAAGGGTGGTATCTGCGCAATAATAGATGCGGAACATGCTTTCGATTCGGGTTATGCACGTAAACTCGGTGTTGATGTAGATAGTCTTATCATCTCTCAGCCAGACTATGGCGAGCAGGCACTCGAAATCGCAGATCGTCTTATATCTTCTGGCGCTGTAGATGTAGTTGTGGTTGACTCCGTAGCTGCATTGGTTCCTAAAGGCGAATTGGAAGGTGAGATGGGCGAGAGCAAAATGGGTCTTCAGGCTAGGTTGATGAGTCAGGCACTTAGAAAACTTACGGCTACTATCTCACGTACAGGCTGTTGCTGTATATTCATTAACCAGCTTCGTGAGAAGATTGGTGTAATGTTTGGTAACCCTGAAACAACCACTGGCGGTAATGCATTGAAATTCTATGCGTCCGTACGTCTTGATATTCGTCGTATCAGCCAGATTAAAGACGGTGATGTGGCTAGTGGTAACCGCACAAGAGTAAAAGTGGTGAAGAATAAAGTAGCACCACCATTCCGCCAGGTAGAGTTCGATATCATTTTTGGAGAAGGTATCAGCAAAGTTGGGGAGATTATAGATATGGGCGTGGAACTGGGCATTCTGGCTAAGAGTGGTTCATGGTATAGCTATAATGATGGTAAAATAGGTCAGGGTCGTGACTCAGTGAAGCAATTCTTGCTGGATAATCCTGAAATGATGGCAGAAGTAGAAGGAAAAATCCGTGCAGCACTTCAGGTAGTTGCATAAACATTACTCAATATACTTAGTAAGTACCGGGCTGTTAACGATCTTTTTCGTTAACAGCCTTTTCCTTTCTGCCCAATGCTCAATAACGCCATTTCCAATTTCACACTATATATAATAGTATACGCCTTATTTGCGCCTACATATATATAACTACATTTCCACTGACTAATCTCGCTACTTATATATATACGATGTCAATAGCCTAATCCAGCCGAAGGTATCGTCTTTATATAACTCACAACTATAGTCCACTCCTCGTCGCCGTTGTTAGTATTCTCACCCGGAACCATCTGAACATACCGTCTTCCGATCACATTCACTTACGTGGAGCCGAAGATTTTGCGGTTCCACAGCGCTCCGTTATTGGTATTTTCACCAACCATCACCAGGGCGTATGGTCTTTTTTGAGCCTGCAAGCCCCAAATTTCCTACCCCAAAGCATTGCATTTTCACCTTCATGTACCATCTAACGCATAGTTTTAAAATTATACCTGCCCTGAAATGTGCTGTGGTGGCTTATCTTAGGTGT
>CANGMZ010000047.1 GCA_947454715.1 Chitinophagaceae bacterium | reverse complement strand
TCTACAAAGGTGTAATTGGATTAGGTGAACGAAGAAATAGTCGTAAAGGATATGAGCCGTACAATTGTATTTGGGATAAAAGTGCTGATTCTGCTAAAACCTTTTACGCACGGTTCGACGATCATATATATATTGACTTGAAAAAAACAATAAATGAGATTACTTCAAAAGGAATAAAAGTTATTTTAATAAGCCCTCCAGTGTATGCAAAAGGATATGCACTAATTCAAAATGCGGAACAAATAAAAGAAAAATACCACTCGCTTTCAGATAATAATAATGTCTACTATATTGATTATACCATAGATACTATTTGCCAGAATAAATTATATTTTTATAATAATAGCCACATGAATATTGGCGGAGCTACCAAATTCTCAGAACACTTAGCTAAAAATATTTCACAAATAATAAATAAAAAATAATAGAAAAAGCGCTATCCTAAATATAGAATAGCGCTTAAAGAAGTAATATTTGAAAATTAGTTCCCCTTAGTATTCATCATTTTCTTAGCTTCAATGCTCAAAGTAGCATGAGGCACAGCACGTAAACGAGCTTTTTCAATAAGTTTACCGGTTACACGGCAAACACCATAAGTTTTGTTTTCAATACGAATCAATGCTTTTTCTAGGTGGTTCATGAACTGGATCTGACGGCTAGCCAATTGTACGAGTTGCTCACGCTCCATAGCACCACTACCGTCTTCAATATTCATATATCTATTCTCTGTATCTTCAGTACCGGCTTCGTCTTTACGAGTGATAACGCCCTGAAGATATAATAATTCCTTACGTGCAGCTTCTAATCTGTTAGTAATCAAATCTTTGAATTCAACCAAATCTTCATCACTATATCTGTATATAGTGATTGGAGCAGGAGGAGCTTCATCTAATAAAGATCTGTATACTTCAGTTTGGTAAGTTGGTAGTGCTTCAGCATCCTGAGTTGCTTTAGACTTATTTTCCAAACGGCGATGAGCGATAACTACAGTTGGTTTCTTTTCAATAGAACGAGCTGCCGGAGTAGCTGTAGGTTTAGGCATAGGAGGTAAAACCGGTTTGCCGAGATTAGCTCTTTTGTCTAATGAACCAGCTTTGATTATTTTCTTTACCGGTTCTTTTACTTTCTTAGGAGCCGGAGCCTTTGGTTCAGCCTTTACCGGAGCTGGTGGAGCTACAGGAGCAGGCTTTGCTACAACTTTCTCAACTGCTTTTTTAGGAGCCGGCGCTACTTTTGCTGCAGGCGCCGCTTTTTTTACTGGTGCTGCTTTCTTAACTGGTGCTGCTTTCTTCACGGGTATGTTCTTAGTCTCTATTTTTGGTTTGTTAATGGGTGCTGCTTTTTTGGGCGGTGCTGCTTTTTTCACCGGTGCACTTTTTGAAGCAGGTGCTGCTTTTTTTGCAATAGGTTTTACCGGTTGTGCTTTGGCAGCCGGTTTAGCAGGAGCGGCTTTTGCAACAACTTTTGCAGGAGCAGCCTTCACTGCAACTTTTGCAGGAGTGGCTTTTACAGCTGGCTTTGATGGTGCAGCTTTTGCTACTGGTTTGGCTGGTGCAGCTTTTGCACTTTTTGAAGCCACGGCACTTTTAGCCGACGCAGCTTTGTTCGTTGTCTTTACGTTTTTAACTGGCTTAGCTGCCGCTTGTTTCTTTGTGGCCATGATCGATTATTTTTTTGATATAGATATTTTAAGAACTATATCATTAACATCAATTTCCATACCATCAGGTATTACAGATTGAATATTAATGATATCTGCCAAAATTTCGGCGCAAATATAATCATTGAAATTAATTATTGCACTTTTTAATGCTTCACGCTCCTCAATATTCACAATAATCTTATCTGTTACCTCAAACCCGCTTTCCTTTCTTATTTTCTGTACACGGTTCACTATCTCTCTGGCATTACCTTCGTCCTGAAGTTCAGGTGTTATAGTAATGTCTAATGCAACTGTAAGATTATCTTTATTAGCTACTGACCAACCAGGTACATCTTCCGCAATAATATCTACGTCTTCAATTCTGATTTCTACCTGTTCGCCATCGACATTCAACATATATGTCTTTTCTTTTTCCAGACTGCTGATATCATTTTGTCCCATCTGCCCAACTGCTGCTGCAACGCTCTTCATCTTAGCACCCATACGAGCACCCAAAGATTTGAAGTTTGGTTTTATCTTTTTCTTAATAAAACCGTCACCATCAGTCAGGTATTCAATTGTCTTAATGTTTACTTCGCTCTTTATGAGCTCCGCAATTTATTCTATCTGTTCTTTGATATGTGGGTCCATTACAGGTATTAATATACGATGTAACGGCTGACGTACCTTAATATTTACTTTCTTGCGAACAGATAATACTACAGAACAAATATCCTGAGCCAAGCGCATACGCTCCTCAAGGTCTGCATCTATATATGCCTCATTAGCAACCGGGAAATTTGTAAGGTGAGCAGATACTGTATTTTTAGCACCTGAAACAGAATTTAAGTTCTGAAACATCCAATCTGCAAAGAATGGAGCAACAGGAGCTGTCAATAATGCCAAAGTTTCAAGGCATTCATATAAAGTTTGATAAGCACATATCTTATCAAATTCATATTCGCCCTTCCAGAAACGGCGACGGCAAAGACGCACGTACCAGTTACTCAATTGTTCATCGAGGAAGTATTCCATTGCCCTACCCGCCTGAGTTGGTTCATAGTCATTAAGGAAACGGGTAACATCATTTACCAAAGTGTGTAAAGATGATAGAATCCAACGATCAATTTCCGGACGTTCATTTACGGGTATATATGCTTCATTGAATGTGAAATTATCCACATTAGCATACAGTGCAAAGAACTGGTAAGTATTATAAAAAGTACCAAAGTACTTACGTTGTACTTCTTTGATACCTTCCAGATCAAATTTAAGGCTATCCCAAGGAGAAGCATTTGTAATCAGATACCAACGCGTAGCATCTGCACTATACTTTTCTATTGTTTCAAACGGATCGACAACATTGCCGAGGCGTTTACTCATTTTATTACCATTCTTATCAAGTACCAAACCATTACTTACAACTGTTTTGTATGCTACACTGTCAAACAGCATAACACCCAACGCATGTAAAGTATAGAACCAACCGCGTGTCTGATCGACACCTTCAGCGATGAAGTCGGCAGGAAAATTGCGCTTCAAGACATCGAGTGCATTAGGTTCAAACGGATAATGTTGCTGTGCATAAGGCATAGCACCACTATCAAACCATACATCTATAAGATCAGGTTCGCGGCGCATAGGTTTGCCTGTATCAGAAACAAGTATGATTTGATCTACAAATGGTTTGTGCATATCCAGCTCTTCACGAGTGAACATCTGGTTAAGTGAGAGTGCTGCATTAGCTTTATGTGCTTCAGCTATTAACTCATCTATGCTACCAATACATTTCATTTCACCATCTTCACTAACCCAAACAGGTAGAGGAGTACCCCAGTAACGACTGCGACTCAAGTTCCAGTCAACCATGTTCTCTAACCAGTTACCAAAACGACCTTCGCCGGTAGCTTTTGGTTTCCAGTTAATGGTCTTGTTCAGTTCTATCATTCTGTCCTTAACTGCAGTAGTTCTGATGAACCAAGCATCTAAAGGATAATAAATGATCGGCTTATCTGTTCTCCAACAATGAGGATAGTTGTGTTCGTATTTTTCGACTTTAAAAGCATGACCACTGAGTTTTAGCTTTACCGCTATATCAATATCAACATCTTTATAGTCAGGATCACTTTTGTAATCTTTTACATATCTACCACTAAACTCTCCTGTATAATCGATAAACTTACCTTGTTTATCGACCATTGTCAGGATACCAATGTTGTTCTTTTTACCTACACGATAGTCATCTGCACCAAAAGCAGGCGCAGTATGTACTATACCTGTACCATCTTCAGTAGTAACAAAGTCACCGGTAATTACCCTCCAAGGGTCGCCGCCTGCAACTTCGCGTGTATTACCGTCAAAAGCCAATAATTGGTTGTAACGTAATCCTTCCAGTTCACTACCCTTAAATTCTGCCAATATATGCCATGGAATAGCTTTAGTATCAGTGGTATATAATGTAAGGTCGCCACTTTGCGCTTCTTCTTTAAAGTACTTACCTAGTAAAGCTTTTGCTAATATTACATTGGTAGGCTGATGTGTGTACGGATTGAACGTTTGCACCAAGACGTAATCAATGTTAGGTCCTACTGTCAAACCGCAGTTACTTGGTAAGGTCCAAGGCGTGGTAGTCCATGCCATGAAATAGACTTCAGCAGCTTTTTCAGCCGGCAATAAACCGCCGCCGATAGGCATATTAACGAAAGGCTCCCATGCATTGCGAGCTACTTCGTGCAGTTTAGTTTGTAGTGTATGTAAAGTAAAACCTGCTAAAGAAGAAGGAACTGCCAAGCTAAACATAGCAACAACAGTTGTATCCTTTACATCTTTATAAGTCCCTGGTTGGTTTAGTTCATGACTACTCAAACCAGTACCTGCAGCAGGAGAGTAAGGCTGAATACTTACACTCTTGTATAACAAGTCTTTATTGAATAACTCTTTTAATGCCCACCAAAGGGTTTCAATATATTTATTGTCAAAAGTGATATAAGGGTCTGACATATCCACCCAATACCCCATTTTCTCTGTAATTTCTTCCCATCTGTCCTTGTAGCGCATTACCACTTCACGGCACTTCTTATTATAATCCTCTACAGATATTTTTTTACCAATATCTTCTTTCGTGATTCCCAACTCTTTCTCTACAAACAACTCAATAGGCAAACCATGAGTATCCCAACCTGCCTTACGATCTACAAGGTAACCCTGCATAGTTTTGTAACGGCAAATCATATCTTTCAACGTGCGGGAAATAACGTGGTGTATGCCTGGCATACCATTAGCACTTGGCGGGCCTTCATAAAAAACAAAGGACTCACTATTACGACGCAGCTCTAAGCTTTGCTTAAAATATTCATCAGCTTTCCATTTTGCAAGCATATCCTGCTCTATGGATGGCATATTTAACCCCTTGTATTCACTATATTTATTCATTAATCAAAGTCCTTATAAGAGAGAAACGGGGCTAAAAAAGCAAGGCAGCATTAGCCCAATCTATCAAAAAAATCTGCGCAAAGGTAGGGAGAATTTTTGGTTATAAATTGTGAAGAATATTAGTTATACACTACATATACACATATCACACAGAAAAACATAATTATAAAATAACAATAGCCCGAACAAAATGCCCGGGCTATGTACAACTGAATTTCGTTATTATATTTTGCCAATCAATCCTTGAAGATATTTACCATATCCACTCTTCATGTATATATTGGCTTGTTTTTGCATTTGCTCGTCATTGATCCAACCATTACGGTAAGCTATCTCTTCAATACAACCAATCTTGAGACCTTGACGCTTTTCAATTACTTCAATGAATTCGCCTGCTTCGATTAAAGAATCGAAAGTACCGGTATCTAACCAAGCAGTACCGCGATCAAGGACGCCAACTTCCAGTTTCCCTTTCTCTAAATACACTTTATTAATATCAGTAATCTCTAACTCGCCTCTGTGTGAAGGTTTAATTGACTTAGCAATTGCAACTACATCATTATCATAGAAATATAAACCTGGAACAGCAAAATTAGATTTAGGATTTTCCGGCTTTTCTTCGATGCTCAACACTTTATTGTTTTTATCGAACTCCACAACGCCGTAACGCTCCGGATCATGAACCTGATAAGCAAATACTACTGCACCATCAGGATTAGACTTCTTTTTCAATAAAGTACCCATGCCTGAGCCATAGAAAATATTATCACCGAGCACTAAAGCAGCAGGGTCATTACCAATAAAATCAGCACCCAAGATAAATGCTTGTGCCAAACCTTCCGGACGAGGCTGAACCACATATTCAAAACGGCAACCGATCTGACTACCATCACCCAATAGCCTTTTAAATGCAGGTTGATCTTCAGGAGTGGTAATAATCAATATCTCATTGATACCAGCCAGCAACAAAGTAGACAATGGGTAATATATCATCGGCTTATCATAAACCGGCATCAACTGCTTACTAACAGCAATAGTTAATGGATATAAACGCGTTCCGGAACCACCGGCAAGTATTATGCCTTTCATATTTCTAATTGTAAGTGTGGATATTAATTGTATTGCTTGCTGTAATATTTCTGATAATCACCTGAAGTAACGTTATTCAGCCACTCTTCGTTTGCCAAATACCAATCAATTGTCTTACTCAAGCCTTCTTCAAAAGTAACAGATGGATACCAACCTAATTCCTTGTTTAGTTTAGTTGCATCAATTGCATAACGTCTGTCATGACCCGGACGATCTTTAATATATGTGATCAACTTTTCAGATTCACCCTTTTCACGACCCAGCTTTTCATCCATTTCTTTGCACAACAACTTCACTAGCTCAATGTTTTGCCACTCGTTGAAACCACCGATATTGTATGTTTCAGCATTTCTACCTTTTTCAAAAACCAGTTCAATAGCTCTTGCATGATCTATTACGTATAGCCAGTCACGAGTATATTTACCATCGCCATAAACCGGCAAAGGCTTATTGTTACGAATATTATTAATAAATAATGGGATCAATTTTTCAGGAAAATGATTTGGACCATAATTATTAGAGCAGTTTGTCAATACAAATGGCAGATGATATGTATTACCATAAGCACGAACCAAATGATCTGATGCTGCCTTAGATGCGGAGTATGGAGATTGTGGATCGTAAGGGGTTGTTTCCAGGAAAAGACCTGTATCACCTAAAGAACCGTAAACCTCATCGGTAGACACATGATAGAAACGTTTTCCATCGTAATTATCTTTCCAATTAGCCAATGCTGCGTTGAGCAGATTTGCAGTACCCATGACATTTGTCTGTATAAATGCATTCGGGTCAGTTATTGAACGGTCCACATGACTTTCTGCTGCAAGATGCACTACACCATCGAACTTATACTTTGCAAAAAGCTCATTGATTTGCGCTGCATTATTGATATCAGCATGTACAAATGTGTAGTTAGGAGCATCTTGAATATCCTTCAGATTTTCAAGATTACCTGCATAAGTAAGTGCATCTAAATTAACTATATGATATTCAGGATGTTTTTGAACAAATAATCTTACAACATGAGATCCGATAAAACCCGCGCCTCCGGTTATCAACAAAGTTTTTTCCATGTGGCGAAAATAATTCAAAATAATGAAGAGTAAAAGTTATATGGCTGGTAAATGAACATTTTTTTGGGTATTTAATAAAACGATAAAGGCGACACCTTTCAGTATCGCCTTTAATCACCCTACTTCACACACTTAGTTAATAACAATTTCCTTAACAGGGATTTCGCTATTTTCTTTTTTTGGTAATGTTACACTCAGAATACCATCTGTATACTTTGCGGCAATAGCTGTGGTATCAATCTTTTCATTAAGAGTAAAACTTCTCTTAAAAGATCTTACGCTATACTCTGTGCGCAACGACTTAACCAGATTTTCGTCTTTACCTTCTTCTTTTGTTTCTTCCTTGTGTTCATAAGATACTGTAAGAACATTCTTATCAACATTAATCTTAAAGTCTTCTTTCCTTATGCCCGGAGCTACAACATGGAGTTCGTAACCTTTTTCTGTTTCCTGAATATTTACTGGTGTTGAGAATGCATTTGCATCTTCATTTATTCGGTTAATACCATTGTGAAACATGTTTTCTAATAAACCACCAAATGTAGCTGGCATCATTCCGTAACTTCTTTTCTGATACATAGTTTTTATTTTTTGTTTTTTGTTAAAATTGATTTGCTATGATTAGAACAAACTATGTACCATGTAACTTTTAAAGCCAAAATGTCCGAATTTAATTTTTAAAACAGACATTTTGTCAATTAAATAAATTAACAAGTGACTACTTTAAATAATAATCAGTTTAAATAGACATCATAATAAATTGATAATGAATAATTTAAAAATAAAAATAAAAAATAAAAAACAATTGAAAAAATGACAGAAATAGTGAAGCAAGTCAATTTTAAAGACTTTTT
This sequence comes from Chitinophagaceae bacterium, assembly GCA_947454715.1. Taxonomy (GTDB): domain Bacteria; phylum Bacteroidota; class Bacteroidia; order Chitinophagales; family Chitinophagaceae; genus Flavipsychrobacter. The sequence continues at coordinate 16,057 of CANGMZ010000047.1, read as the reverse complement.
GAAAAATATATTTTTCCATTCCGAACCTTTTTCAGATATTTGCTACGCTGACGATGGGTTAGTAAGTACAGTCCCTTCCCGACATACCAAGGTATGTCGGGACTTTTTTTTGCAGACAAAAAAGAATTGATAAACAAACTGAAGGAGCGACATATATAATGTGCTTCTTCAGTTTTATAAATTGATGTAAATAATTAAGGTCTTATAATAAGTGAGGGGGTAATAATATGATTGCTTTCATTGCGAGCTCTATCTGTAATATACATTTCAAATGAAGTAGTATCACCTTTGATGGCATGAAAAGAATCGGCACGAGGTACGGGTGCAGGATTTAATAGCAATACTAACCCTATCCCTGTCAAACCTTTCTTAGGGTCTTCAATACTCGGATCGATGGAGGGAAAATCATAACGAACAAAACCGGCAGAATCGAAACGTTTATCTTTTATGTAAACAGAAGACAAAGTATCATTAGACAAATCAGCATCACCATCTGTAAAAGAGAATTGTATGTAAGCAGTATCATAATTTGCTCTGATGGAGTCCGGACCGAAAGCTTTAAGCGATATGTGTGGTATCTTTGACACCTGATTCTTTTGCTCACAAGAAGCAAGCATGATGCACCCGGATAAGATAACAAGTAACCACATTTTCATATAAACCAAAGTTAGCGAAAGTGAACAATAAAAACTCGTTAATAAATTCAGAAAATATCATCACTGTTACACCCGCTGATTTTGAGAATATGGCACTACATATTTTTCAATATCAGCATGCCAATAACCATGTATACAGGCAATATTGTGATGCTATACACATAAATGTCGATAAGATAAATACACTTAATAAAATACCATTTTTACCTATATCTTTTTTCAAATCACACAGTGTAAAAACAGGTGATTGGGCACAAGAAGAATTACTGTTTGAAAGCAGTGGCACAACCGGAGAAATAACATCAAAGCATTTTGTAAAAGAAGCTTCTGTCTATGAACACTCGCTCATGCATGGTTTTACACTGCAATATGGCAGCCCTAAAAACTATGTGATACTTGCATTACTACCATCGTACCTGGAACGCAAAAATGCGTCGCTGGTATATATGGCGCAACAGTTAATGAAAGAAAGCGGACACCCAGATAATGGTTTCTATATTAATGAATGGGATGTACTCAAAGACAAGTTGATATCACTCAATGCCTGCAATCAAAAAGTAATCTTGCTAGGTGTAACTTTTGCACTACTCGACTTTGCAGCAGACTACCAGATGCCACTACATAACACCATTGTAATGGAAACCGGAGGTATGAAAGGAAGAAGAGAAGAATGGACAAGAGCTCAGGTTCATACTTACCTTAAAGAACAGTGGCGATTGAGTGCAATACATTCTGAGTATGGCATGACAGAATTATTATCGCAAGCTTATGCAAAAGCCGATGGTATATACACACCTACCAATACCATGCAAGTGATGATAAGAGATATCAACGACCCTCTTGATGTTGCAGAAGCAGGTACAGGCTGTATCAACATCATAGATCTTGCCAACATCAACTCATGCTCATTTATTGCAACAGAAGATATAGGTAAAGTAAGCATTAACGGGACTTTTGAGATAATGGGACGCATGGACCATAGTGCATTAAGAGGTTGTAGCTTGATGGCTATATAATAATCTGCAACATTAATAAACATTTGAAGCAATAAAAAGATACGTATCAGCAATGATAGGAATGGGAGCTTTTGCAGTAGTTGTGATTGAAGGATTCAAGCCGGTAGAACAGGCGATATCAGCAATGATGAAACCTTCACTGGTAGAATAAAACGTAATGGGCATCATTTATCAACAACGTGCTGCCGAATACAAAACATTGTGCTATCAGACATATAATATAGGTATGTTCAAGGTAAATGAAGCTTTTAGTTCTATTGGTAACCTACAAGTAATAAAACCATGCAGCACCTCTACTGTAATTTAGTAAATGGCGTTTTGATATCGTGATAAAACAGGAACTGCCAGCCTTCTTCCCTTCCTTCTGCAGCATATTGCTCGCGAAGCTCCATAGCTTTCTTACCATCGAAATCGTACTTAGCCACATACTTCATTTTCATTTGCTTGAGCTGCGGTGCTTCATCTCCTCCAAAAAATATTCTGTCTGTGCCATCGTCAATTAAGTAAACAATATGCTGCGGGCAATGCCCTCCAGAATGACGAAAGCTAATATAATTATCTATTATTCCGGTTTCACCTGTTAACCATTTTACTCTGTCTGTTGTAAGTATAGGTTCTATATCGTGCGGAAAATAAGAGGGTAATCCTTTTTCTAAAGCAAAATTCACCTCTGATGTATATATATAATAGTCAGCATGAGGAAATGTTGGTATAATGTTTCCTGATTCATCTTCATAGGTCATACAACCTGCATGGTCTTTATGTAAATGAGACATGAGCACTTTAGTTACATCACCCGGACCGTAGCCATGTGCAAAGAGATTTTCATGAATCATTAATTTTCCGCTTTTATTCCGGAAACCCAATCCTGTATCTAATATGATGACATCATTGTCGGTAATTACCAGAAAAGGTTGCACATCCACTAAAAGAGAACCTGTAGCACGTTCATTGAGAATATCAGTGTCCAAATCAAAAGGAATAAACACTTTATCGTGCCCTATTGTGAACTGACCTTCAGATAAAGGAAATATTTTTGCCATGGAATAAGATAATTATCGAATCATTGCCTGTCTGTCGGCATCGAGACGAATAAGAATAAAAATTAGGATACTAAAAGACAACAGTGATGAACCACCATAACTAAGGAAAGGCAAGGTAATACCAATAACAGGTGCCAAACCTATTGTCATTGAAATATTGACCGCAAAGTGAAAGAACAATATTGATGCGACACAATAGGCATATATTCTAGTGAATGCCGATCGCTGTCGCTCAGCAACAAATATTATCCTAAGCATCAGTGACACATAAATTGTAATAAGAGTAAGGCTTCCTATAAAGCCGAATTGCTCTGCAACAGCAGTGAAGATAAAGTCGGTATTCTGTTCCGGTACAAACTGATTCTTAGTTGAAGTACCATTTAAAAAACCCTTACCCCAGAAGCCACCTGAACCAATAGCAATTTTAGACTGCAAAACATTGTATTCTGAAGCATTTACTTTCTTTTCATCGCTACCCTCTTCTGCATTCTTGTTATACTCCACAGGTACTTCTTTACCCAACATGGAGTAAATTCTATCAATCTGGTGTTGCTTCAAAACATGTTTGAACACCATAGGAACAGCCAACTGAGAAAATACGATACAGAAAACCCATGCACCACCAAGGATAATACGTGGTGCCATTTTACGGCGAAGTAAAGAGCGCATCATAAAGCCAATAAGCGCTGCCAGTAAGGTGAGTAAAACAAAAAATAATTTCCGTTCCACCAGTAATGTCCCCAACACGAGGGCTATTAATGAGAAACCTATCACTAAAACTGCATTAGGCAAGCCCTCGCGATACATCACCAATAGAAAACAAAAATAGACCAACGCCAGACCGGTTTCATTTTGTAACAACACAATCACAGCAGGACCAAGGGCAAGGGCTACACCCATTAATCGGTGCCTGAGTGTTTTGAAATTAGTTTCGGGTAAGGACAAGAATTTAGCCAACGCTAATGCAGTAAAAATTTTACAGACCTCCCCGGGCTGAAATCTGAAGCTACCAATGCCCAACCAAGAATGCGACCCCTTTACATCGACACCAATGAATATGGTAATAATGAGGACAAAGACCCCGACAGTATAACCTAAAAATGCTGTGGATGCAAAAAATTTACTATCTGTCAGCAAAATAATAAGCCCCAAAAACAAGGAATATCCAAAAAAGATTACTTGTTTAGAATAGTTCTTATTAGCCATGAATATTGTAACATCGGTGCTGCGATGCTCTACTGAAAATACTGTCAGCAATCCGATGATCACCAAGAATATATACAGCATTATCATAACACCATCTATACGGTAGAATAAAGATTTTTTTAATGAACTCATGATCTGCGACCTGGCTTAATATTATTTTTTTCTAGTTCTTTTTTCCATCCACCTGATAAACAATGTAGAGTCTTGTGCCCTGCGGGCGCTATCTACAAAATGTTTTCTTTCTAACTTGGCTTTATACACTGCAGCATCGTGCGTGCGTATTGCCGAGTCAATCGTATATACATATTTATTGATCAGCTTGGCATTGAACATTTTGTCTTCAACAGACTTACGTTTTACAGTAACACTATCCTTTAGGTACTTTTCAATGAGTAAGCTGGCGATAGGAGCTGCCCATGTGGCACCAAACCCTGAATTCTCAACCGCAACCGCAATTGCAATCTTCGGATTTTCTTTAGGTGCAAAGGCCACAAACATTGAGTGATTGGCCATTTTAATAACCGTACCATTTACTAAGGCTTTGTTTTCTGCTGTACCTGTTTTAGCACAAACAGTGATACCATCTACTTTAGCACCAATTGCGGTACCACTCTCAACCACATCTTGCATGGCCTGCTGCACTGCACTGAACGAAGAATCAGGAATATTCAATACAACCTTCTTCTCGTGATACTTTTTCAGTAACGGATCGTTATAATTATTATTAATAGATTTCACAAAGTGAGGAATGTAATAATAACCCTTATTTGCAATGATAGCCATACTATTAGCCATTTGCAGAGGAGTAAGCGCCAACTCACCTTGTCCCATACCTACGAATACTACAGTACATGAGTTCCACACACCACGATACATTTTATTATAGGTAGTAGTATCAGGCAATAATCCCTTGCCCTCAAAAGGAAGATCTATACCCGACTGACGACCAAAGCCACAAGCAGAGAAATAGTCATGCCACTTCTGCAAACCTACTTTAACGCTACCAAAGCTCTTGTAATCAATTGTCAACCTGAATATATGACTGAAATAAGAGTTACAGGAGTGTGCAAGTGCCAATCTGAAATTGGCTGCGTGACCGCCATCTTTGTGTTCGCAAGCGATAGGCCGACCGCAATAGTTGTATGAACCGTAACAAGCCAAACCAAAAGATGGTGTGATAGCCCCTACACTCAGTGCCACAAGACCAGTCATTGGTTTAATTGTAGATCCCGGAGGATATGCGGCTTGAGTAGCTCTGTTGAACAACGGACGAGTTGCCTCTCTGTAGAGTGCGCCATAATTCTTGGCTCTATCCTTACCTCTCAGTAAATTAGGATCATAACATGGGCTACTTACCATAGTGAGAATACCACCTGTTTGGGGGTCTATAGCAACAACGCTACCCACTTTGTTCTGCATCAGCTTTTCAGCATACGATTGCAAATCAGCATCCATATAAAGCTCCAACGACTTACCGGATATTTCCAGTGTATCTAATGCACCACCTCGATACGGGTCTCTTGGTCGGTTAAATTTATCTCTTTCAAAAAAGTGAACCCCTCTCTGCCCTCTTAATGCCTCTTCATATTGCAACTCCAGTCCACTCAAACCGGTATAGTCCCCCTGACGATAAGATGCATATCTGTCTTTTTTGAGCATATCGACAGATACCTCACCAATGTAACCCAAGACTATACCTGCTGTTGCGTTTTTATACTCTCTGATGTTACGCTCAACTAACTCAAAACCGGGGAAAGAGAATTGATTTTCCTGAAAACGGGCTGTTTGCTCAGGGCTAAGCTGCTCCATGAAGGTACTTTGACGTACATCAATATTACGGGACTGAACACCCTTCATTATCTTCATGAACCCGGGGATATCTAACCCCAAAGCATTACAAAACTGAAGCGTATCAAAATTCTTTATGTTCCTTGGTGTAACCATAAGGTCATAAATCGTTGTATTCGACAACATTACTTTGCCCTTACGATCATAAATAACACCACGAGGCGGATAAACTACCTTCTTATAAATGGCTATATCATTAGCCATTACCTTGTACTTCGATTCGAAATTTTGCAGAAAAAACAAACGAAGCAATATCACAGATGCAACACCTATGAATATAAGCTTAATGATATATTGACGCGGGTTTGCCGCAGATGACATAGATACTCCGATTTTTGATTGTGGGGAATTACTACAAAGCTATTATAAAAACAGCATTGATAATGGTAAATTTTATAACAATGTACTAACAGAAAATGATACGATTTATTAAAAAAATACTTTCATGTATTTCTTTATACAAAGTTATAGCAGGTGAAATATTAATCTTTAAAATTCAGCTTTATATAACTGAAAACCAACACACCGGACATAACTAAACTAACAATAGGAATAGATACAATGACCTTATCAAAAACCTCCAACTGACGATGACTTGCCGCAGGTATAACCATATTTAAAGCCTGTAACAACATAAAAATGGAGAAGAACAATGAGAGAACGCCTAAAACAAGATTAGCAATGAGGTGTTTGTAATAAAACTGCGCCCCAAAAATAACAGTAATAAAAAAAGCTGTTGGATTGAAGTGCCCACCCTTGATAAGACTAACCAAAAACCAGCTTAACCCAAGCAAGAAATAGAAACTATAAGCAATATAAACCCATTTCAGGAATGAACCGGCGCGCTTATTCAGCATTATAAAGTAAGATTTTAGTTCAACAGAATACAAAAGTATAGCGCATCACCTTCAGTTTCAATTAAAATGCAATATTTTTTCAATATACAATAAACTGAATGAATAAAAGCTATAATACAAGTTGTAATTAAGACAATCTTGAGTTCTTCCACTCTTCCATTCTTTCTCTTTCATTTACAGAGACAGACAGAATGATTTTCCAGTGATTATGCTTATCTAACTTCATAATGTAGTGATAATCACAATTGTAAATTGGCTGTTTGAATGCATCGAAGTATTGCCAAAAGACTTTCACCTTGCATATACGCGGTGTAAGATCTTGACGGCTCCATACATCTGAACGAACATGGGTGATACCAAACTGCCTGTAAAAAGACATTCCCTGATTGAAAAAGCCTTCGAGCTTACTGGCGTCACTAAAAATAGTTGTAGCATCGTCAGACAACATTGTACAAGGTATGTTGTGCAGATACGTCATGCCCTTTGTGTTGTGTTGCACAAGCGCATTTGAGTATATCTCAAAAAAATCATTTACATTTTGAACCGGTATGGTTGGACTATTCATAACTCACTCATTTCACGACGGCGAAAGTACTGCTTTCTATTCTTTCAGGAATAAAGGAAAAAATATTTTTCCAAAAATAATTCAAAATAATCCGCGTTAGATTTTTAATTTTGGTGCTAAAATCAGCGACTAGTGAAGACCCTGCTTAATAGTACCCACATGAATATCACGCTGCAGCGGTTGGCACATCAGTTGGTAGAAAACCATCTTTCATTTGCTGATACAGCCATCATAGGAATACAGCCTCGTGGCATATTTCTATCTAACCGAATAGCACAACTGGTGAAAAACATCAGCGGCAATGACCATATAGATTATGGATTGCTTGATATTACGTTTTATCGTGACGATGTACATACCAACAATATACAAGTACCTGCACATACAGATATTTCGTTTAGCATAGAAGGGAAAAACGTAATATTAATAGACGATGTGCTATACACTGGCCGCACGATCAGGTCGGCAATGGATGCTTTGATAGACTTCGGCAGACCAAAGAAGGTGGAGCTACTGACCCTGATTGACAGGAGGTTTAGCAGGGAACTGCCTGTGCAACCGGATTATGTAGGCTATTCCGTTGATACTATCCTTACCCAAAAAGTAAAAGTATATTGGGAGGAAAAAGACGGTAAAGATGAAGTGGTATTAATAGAAAAAGTAAATGAAACTCATAAAGCAGGGTAATTTCCCTGCTTTATTTATAAATAGAATTACAGTAATTGCAACGTTACTGATTACAAATCTGACAACTGAAAATTAAAAACAATGGCGCTTTCCGTAAAACATCTGTTGGGTATCAAAGAGTTAAATGCACAGGATATTGAACAGATATTTCAAACGGCTGATAATTTTAAACAGGTATTGCAGCGCCCAATTAAGAAGGTGCCTACCCTACGCGACACCACTGTTGCGAATATATTCTTTGAAAACTCTACCCGCACCAGATTGTCTTTTGAGCTTGCGGAAAAAAGATTAGGTGCCGACGTAGTCAATTTTTCTGCATCAGGTTCATCTGTTTCTAAAGGGGAAACACTGATAGATACAGTCAACAATATTCTGGCTATGAAAGTGGACATGGTCGTAATGCGTCATTCTGCGAGTGGTGCTCCATGGTTTTTAGCACAACATATAGATGCCAGCATAGTTAATGCGGGTGACGGCACTAACGAACACCCTACTCAGGCCTTGCTTGATGCCTACTCTATGAGAGAGAAACTAGGTGACCTGAAAGGTAAAAGAATAACCATACTCGGTGACATTATGCACTCTCGCGTGGCACTGAGCAATATATATTGCCTCAATAAACTTGGAGCAGAAGTTACAGTATCCGGTCCACCAACATTGATACCCAAGCACATAGAATCACTGGGCGTAAAGGTGGAATACAATGTAAAGAAAGCTTTGGAATGGTGCGATGTTGCGAATGTATTGCGCATTCAACTGGAACGACAACACAAACCATTGTTTTCTACACTGAGGGAATACGCCCTCTATTATGGTGTAAACAAACAGATGCTGGATAGTCTGGAGAAGGATATTGTGATCATGCACCCCGGTCCTATAAATCGTGGTGTGGAAATTAACAGTGATGTAGCTGATAGCAAACAATCTATCATATTGGGTCAGGTAGAAAATGGTGTAGCCATACGCATGGCAGTTATTTACTTACTATCGGGCAAAAGAGAAATAAACGAATAATAGTTTACTGATGACACTTCCCATGCTTCCCAAAATATATATAATGGGCATCTTATTTATTCTAGTTGGTAGTATATTCAGAATACAACACTGGCCTGAAGGTACTCACCTTTACGGCATGGGTGCAATAATGGAGTTGGCATATCTCGGTAGTATGTTTACTGAAATTTCTACTTCTGCATACATAGACAAGAAGTCAAAAACCAAGTGGATCGCTATTTACTCTTTGGTATACGCTATCATATATGCTTATACGTTACTGATCTTTACCAATTGGTACCAATATTTTTATCACTTAGGTTTTCTCATTCCAATAGTTATATCCGGAGCTATATATATTAAATGGGGACGCAAAAAGATAATTAGTGGCAAGGGGAAATTTGATCATATTGAGTTTGATTCAATAGATGTGAAGTAAATATTCTGTTATCATTTTGAGTTAATGATGCCGGTCATGAGTTTTTCGGCACACGTTTTATAGCTTCATTATTAAACGAACGATCATGAAGAACCAAGAACAATACCTACCGGAATATCCTCATTATCCTGCAGATGAAGATATAACTCGTAATGCGGGTAAAGTGCGAACAGACACTCCCAACGAAACCGCCCCAACACTAACCAACAATGATGCAGACATTACTGCCGAAGATTTACAATTGCTGGTGGGTTCTGAAAACAATATGGGAACTACTGATGACAACAATCTGCAACGTTCTGTTTTAGATGCATTTGATGATGAAGGCGAACTACTAAACGAAAGCAGCATAGCCGGAGAAATATCCGGTATTGACTTAGATGTGCCCGGCAGCAAAGACGATGACAAAAATGAGGAGATAGGCGAAGAGGATGAAGAAAATAATTATTACAGCCTTGGTGGCGATAACCATGAAGCTCAGGAGGAAAATAATAGGGAGTAATTAGTGAGCATTGTTTCACTAATTACTCCCATAGCTTTTACTGAAGTTCGTTTACTTGAATTGTTTCTACAATATCAAAATGGATACTGAAAATTAAATTTGCTATAAATCCACGTTAAGGAAACAACTTTAACTTTTGTAAATTGCTAATAGGATTTACGCTTTAATTGTTTTTTTATTGAATAACCGCTGTATTTAAAAGCTTTTCCCTTAAGTCAGCAAGTGATTTGTTTTGATTGTTTTTCCATGAAGTCCAACCATTAACAGTTTTCCTGTCACTACCTGCGTTTTGAATTCCAGCAAGTGCAGCATAAGAAGGACTACTAAACTGCTGACCTAGAAGTTCAAGCGAACCGTCTTCTAAAACAATTGCTTCATATTTTTTCTGTTGACCATTTCTCGGTTTATAAACCATAGTAATTATCTCCCCAATTGCTAATAAGTTAGCAGCAACAAGGTCATTTAGCTCAACATAATATTGTGCAATATCATTATTTATAGATAGAGGCTTACTTTCTTCTTCTGTATCAAGTTCTGGTTTGAACTCTTCAGGAAATTCAAAAACAATATTTGTTGGTTTATTGAACTCCACAAATTTACTTACAACCCATAGCTTCACTTTATATTTTAATGTTCTTGCCCAATCTCTTAGGTCATTTGTTACTCCATCAATTGGAACTCCAATAACAGGTTCTGTTTCCAAGATGTCGCCAAGAACTTGCCGAACATTTATTGCTGCAATATTTAAATCATCAAATTTTTCTTTTGTATAAGCATCTGATTGATATTGTTCAACGGCCAGATCAACTAAAGTTCTTTTTGTTATTGATTGTTGAGATGCTAATATTTGTTTTGTAACCTGAGGAGCAATATGACTCCAAACACTATGATGCATTAGTTCTGCCTCTACCAAGTACCATTTTCTAAGTCCAATATCAATCGCAAAACCATCTGGGATTGTCCCAACACCATCAGCTGTTTTTATTTTGGTTTTTGGTAAATAGAAAGATGTTGGACCAAAAAGATATTCGTAATTATCAACGATAACCTGTTCTAATTCAGCTTCACTATCGAAAGGCGCCTTAATAAATTTTGTATCCTTAAAAATAAGCATTCACATAAATTTTAAACTACTATTAAAATCGAAAAATCTATAGATTTAAATTACTAAAACCAACTATCCCATAAATATACCAAATTAAGTTGCGCCCAAACTCCTCCTACACTTTTGAGAACATATTTAATACGCTCTGTGCCATTTCTGGTTGTTTGTATTTGAGGGCTTCTATGTCTTCTTTATTGACCATAAAGAGCAGTGTGTCTGTAAATGCTTTTGCGGAAGCGAGTCGCTGATCGGCACTGTCAATTTTCACCAATACTTCTTTGCGACCGGTTCGCATAATTTCCATAGTGCCATTAAATAAAGAAACGATACCATAGTAAATTATGTACATGATCTCCCCATCTGCCCCTTCTTCATAAACTACATTGCCTTGAGTGTAGCGTTGTTCCGTCATCACATCAGACATTGCAGAGAGCATAGACTGACTAAAGCTATGAAAGAGTGGAATGCTTTTTAGTGCAACCAGTTTTTCAATATTGAGCAATCTATCACCCTGCGATTGGTCATTGACAAAGTTTACATTGCTGTCATCTTCAATCATGCGCAGTGCGAAAGGCTTCCTGCTCAGTGCCAGTTGCACCATCTCAGAAATCATTTCTTCGGGATGATCTTTATAGGGCAGCAGAATATCGTCAGATAATTCGAGTAGATTAGTATATAATGCCACAGCTTGTGTCCACAACAAGAAAGGGCTCTTAGTATGCAATAAGATAGCTTCACAAACATCTTCTTTCACCTGCAGGGTATAGAACTTAGACATGTGTGCCATGAGTGCCGCATTATCAGTCAGGTCAAAAACCGGCAGAAAACGTTTGCGGTGATTGTCATCGAGCGCATCAAACATTTTAATCGTAGCCTCTTTATTAGCAGGCGTCATTTTATCAACAGCTGCTATAATACGTGCAAAGGCTTTTTTATCATACAACAAAGAAAGCAACAACAATAGTCTGCGTTTGGCATTTTTAATCTCTGATGCCAATGCATCTTTGAGTATATATGCGGTATCCGGCAACTGTGCATGATAATGTAAACATGAATGTAAAAACGCCCCTAAGCTTATCAACTTCAGCTCCACTGTACCTCTGTCCACATCTGTTTTTTCTGCCTTAGTCACGTATAATGCTTGCAGGCTCTCGTCCAATACTTCTGTTTCGCTTTGCGGGAGAATGTATTGGCAAATAAGCATCACAGCTATTTTATCATCTATACGTTTACAGATACCCAATATCTCTGCCGGATATTGTTGTAGCAACTCTTTGTGCAGCATTAAGTAATTGATGACATCAGTCTTATAATTACTAAGGGCTATTATCGTTTCTTCAATTTGCTCTTTGCCGGTAAACATGGCAAACAGCACGGGCATCAGTTTAGGATGTACCAACTTAGCAGCCGCCTTTATAGCAGCTATGCGCACCTTTACATTGCTATTCTTGAAAAACTGCTCCAGGTGCGTATAGTGGCTATTGAGGTGCATATCACCAATAATGGTGGCTGCCGCAATATTCTGCTTAGCGTCTGTACCCTTTATGAGGTCATTGAGCTTGTGACTGGCTATCATGATAATCTCAGGATTACCACTTTCCATAAGCCCCTTAATAGCAGCCTCCCTTATTCTCAAATCTTCATGGTCCAGAAATGCATTATACTCATCGCTGAAACTATCCTTATATCTTGCGCCTAATTGTATGATAGCCAGTTGACGTATATAAACAGATGCATCCTTATTGCCCAGATATATAAGAATATCCATGTCAGTAAAAGGCTGACGAAGCGACATTTTTTCTAATGCATACTTTCTTACAGATGTGGCTTCGTGGCGCAAGAGTTTACCTACCTCAGCAGGGAAAAAATTGGGGTCATTATCTGCACACAGTTGATGCGCATAGATTACCTCTTCCGGATTACTGCTTTGCAGTTTTTCCTTCATTATTGCCTGTGAGAAACTATTGAAGGAGTCGATAGAGCGGGTAGCCAGTGCCTTCTCACTGATAGCAGCCTTTAGCGTGCTTATATACTTACCGAATGTGAGCAATACCAATCCTGCCCATACAACTGCCAACCCCATCAACAATTGATTGATGAAGCGCATATCGGGGTGGGTATTTTTACCAATGATGTAATACAACACTACACCTGCAAATGCCAATCCAAGAGGTTCAACTAAGCCTTTGAGAACTATATAAGATCTTTGTCTGAGCGCAGCAGGTAAGGGCTGAGTTAGTGTAAGCAAGACAGGCTGATAGAACACAGAGCGAAATACCTCTGCCCCAACCAATAACACTACAAAAAATGTAATCAGATGTTCCTCGGGGTTGGCAACACGAGTATATAAGAATATACCTGCTACTAATATATACAGTGGCAGCAACAGCATTGCCGCTCTGCCGCCTATCATTGCCAATAATTTGTTGGTAAATACAACCTTACCCACAGCTATAATAGCATAAGCAATACCAAAAACAAGACCTATGTAAGATGCCAGTTCTGATGCGGTATGGAACTTATCTTCTACTTGCCACAGAAAAGTGAAATTGATGAATGAAAAACAAATAACCCCAATCACTGCCAAAAGGCTGAGCAACAACATTAAACCCGATGCACCGAAATGCCATATAGGTGCGGCCTTTAGCGGTGCAGTTGCTGTAGCAGACTCCGGTTTGGCATAGCGAGGATCGAGGAGGAGGCGAAGAACAAAGAAATTGATGAAAAAGACAATACCGGCAATCAATAGTAATACCGGCAATTCCACCACCTGCAACAACAAACCCACTGAAAAGTAACCAATCACTTTGGCAGGCACATCGCGCATATTCATCCACCCGAACAAACTCTTGGAATGGCGGGTATCATTGAGTAAGTTGGTGATGCCCCAAAACTCAAGATCAGTAATAGAAAACAATACCCTTGACCAGACAAACAACAAAAAAGCGACCCAAACAGCCGGTATCACCTGTGTGAATATATATAATAGCAACACAGACACAGAAATAACAATCAGCAAAAATGCTCTGTTATTGACCGAGACCTTTTGCGCCAGCAGATCATATCCCTTTCCCAAAATAAGCAGCACTATAGCCGAACCTATATATGCCATAGGCAAGTCGTTAGCTACAAATGAAGAAAGGAACAACGCATTGGCAACAGTAAAAAACAATGAAAGGCCGATACCTTGCAGAAAATAATAAATGAGCAGGTGACGCACGCGTGGTGGTTCCACTTCTTGTACATGAGCCGGACTGCTTACACTATATTCAGACATCAGAAATTATTGTAACGTTTATTTGGCGACGAATATACAATATTAGCAGATAGCCCCATATCAGTATAATAACAGCGCACTACTAATATGGTTAGCAAGTAGTTAACGACCTTACATAAATAGAAAACATTATAGCATGTAGGCTATAATGTTCCCTAAATTTACAATAAATTAATATAAAAATTAATACAATTTCAATTTAGCCAAACGGTCTGTTTCTTTATTGATGATACCGTCCAGTGCTTTTTGCTTGCCTTCTTTGTTACGGTAGATAAGACGGTGATCGAGCACGGCATGGGCTATGTCCTTGACATCGTCTTCTATAACATAAGTGCGCCCTTGTACGAGTGCATAAGCACGCAGGCATTTTAAGAAAGCGATACCACTGCGGGTAGATGCACCCAATGAAATATCCTGATGCTCACGGGTTTGGCGAACAATATTGCTTACCCCACGCACTATTTCATCATGAATGAATACGGCACCGGCTTGTGCCTGAAGGTTCAAAATATCGTTCAGGCTCATCACCTGCGTCAGTTCAACAAGGTTGCGGGCAATATCGAGGTACTCTCTGTATATATTCAGTTCAGTTGCTTCATCTACGTACCCAAAATAGATCTTCATATAAAAACGATCTAACTGAGCAGCGGGCAGCGGATAAGTACCTTCCATCTCCACAGGGTTTTGGGTGGCAATAGTGAAAAACATCCGCTCCAATAAAAGGGTTGTATCACCGGCGGTTATCTGGTGCTCTGCCATTGCTTCGAGCAATGCACTCTGCACCTTAGGAGAGGCACGGTTTATTTCATCTGCCAGCAATACATTACAAAACAGCGGTCCTTTTTTGAACACAAATTGTTTGTTGATATCGTCAAATATATGCGTGCCTATAAGATCCATAGGCAACAAATCGGGGGTGAACTGTATGCGCTTGAATATCACCGACTCCCCTTCCCGCTCACCGCTGATGCACTGAGATAAGGTACGCGCCAAAACAGTTTTACCTGTTCCGGGATTATCTTCCATTAATATATGACCACCCGCCAGCATACAAGTGACCACCATTTCTATTTGTCTGCGCTTGCCGCGAATTACGGTTTCTACATGGTCTATCAACTGCGTTATAGCGGCAGAGGCATCTATATTTACTATCTCAGAAACAGGGGTATCCATGGAACAAATACATTTTATACAAGATTACTGATTAATGCCGTATCAAAAAACACATACTTTCTAATTTTTTGTGAAAAGACTATCTGAATACAATAACACCGTTGACCAATAAATAGCATACACAGCTACGCCATTCTCCCTACTTTTGCAGCAACAAATCAATATAATGCTTCCACTTACCGATACCATAGTTGCAATAGCTACCCCACCCGGCGAAGGTGCCATAGGCATAATTCGCCTGAGCGGTGCAAATGCCATAAGTATTGCTGCCACCATATTCTCTAAAAAAGGACTGGAGCAGCAACCTACGCATACCATGCACTTTGGTAAAATAGTAAATGATGGTGTGGTGATTGATGAAGTAGTGGTGAGTATTTTCAAGAATCCTAAAAGCTATACCGGAGAAAACGTAGTAGAGATCAGCTGCCACGGTAGTAACTATATTTTGCAACAGGTGGTGAGTGCCTGCCTGCAGCATGGCGCACGTATGGCACAGGCAGGTGAGTTTACCCTCAGGGCTTTCCTAAATGGCAAGCTGGACCTTACACAGGCAGAAGCCGTTGCCGACCTGATAGCCAGCCAGAGCGGCAATGCACACAAAGCAGCCATGCATACCCTCAGAGGTGGTTTCAGCGAAGACCTGAAAGCCATGAGGGAGCAACTGATTATGTTCAGCGCACTCATGGAACT
>CANGMZ010000046.1 GCA_947454715.1 Chitinophagaceae bacterium | reverse complement strand
TGATTGATGCTCTGTATTTCAGGGCTGGTTGGCGATACATATACCACTTGTGTGAACCTGGAGCAGCTTGCAAACGATGTTGCAATAAACAATCCAAGCAGTAGTTTTTTGAAATTCATACTGTCCTTATTTGGGGATAAATATAGTTGGTAATCGGCACATTTGAAAGCGAAATATTTACATTTTAAAATATAATCTGTATCTAGTACCATTCAAAAGACAAGCATAGTATTCATCTTGAGGGTGATTGACACAAATTTATATTTGACAATATTATTCTTTGAACATCTGTAGCTTATTCAAACTACGGTAAAGTCCATCTTCAATATCAATTAGTTCGTAGTGTGTGCCACTCTCTTTTACCCTACCATCTTCCATTACAACTATCTTATCTGCATTACGAATAGTTGATAACCTATGTGCGATAACAAATGATGTACGATTGCGCATTAGGTTAGTTAATGCATCTTGCACCAATGCTTCACTTTCTGAGTCCAGTGCACTGGTCGCTTCATCGAGCAACAATATAACCGGATCTTTTAATATTGCTCTCGCAATTGCCACCCTTTGTCTTTGTCCCCCAGATAATTTAATACCACGCTCCCCTACTATGGTTTCAAAACCTTCCGGGAAGCTGGAGATAAAATCATAAGCGTTTGCCTGTTTTGCAGCAGCTAGTACCTCTTCGCGAGTTGCATCGGGCTTCCCATAAGCAATATTTTCATATATTGTACCTCCAAATAAGAGAATGTCCTGCGGCACTAATGCCATCTGGCTCCTGAGTTGAGACAATGGTATTTCATTTGCGTCAATTCCATCAAATGATATTTTTCCCTTATCTACATCATAAAATCTCAGCAATAGCGATACAATAGTACTTTTACCTGCCCCACTTGGTCCCACAATAGCAATTTGCTGTCCTGCCTTTGCTTCAATGCTAATGTCTTTTAATACTTCCATATTCTTACGAGATGGGTAACTAAAACCGATTTGATCTATTGAAACATTACCATGTAACTTAAACTGATTATCAATATAATGTTTGCTAAGTGATACATTTTCAACACTTTCTTTTAATAATTCTCTTACACGCTGAGTCGCACCCAATGTCTTTTGCAACTGACTATACAGTTCAGCAAAACCTGCCATAGTTCCACCAACGAAAGCAGTGTAAATTACAAATTCTGTAAGATCACCAAATGAAAGTACTCCCCGCTGCATAAGACCCGCACCATACCACACCACCAGAACGATAGCACCAAAAACACTAAACATAAGGAACGACACAAAGAATCCCCTCAGTTTTCCATTTCTAATTGCCAATTTCACCATACTGGTAATACTTCTGTCATATCTGTTAATCTCGTACCATTCATTTGCAAAAGCCTTCACATTACTGATTCCCTGCAGTGTTTCCTGCACTACAGTACCAGAATCAGCTAATTGATCCTGAGCTTCTTTTGATAATTTTCTGATACGTTTACTGAACAATAAAGCAATAACAATAATTACGGGTATCACAGACAACATCAGCAATGTCATTTGCGGACTAACATACAAGATGCAACCAATACCTATAATAAGCGTAAGCAGCCCTCTTAAAATTTCAGCAAGCACCGTAGTCACAGCATCTTGTATCTGCGAAATATCTGCTGTTATGCGGCTAGAAAGCTCACCCACCCTCCGCTGACCAAAAAAGTCTATAGGCATTACTATCAGTCTTTGATATATTTCCTTACGCATATCGGCAACAGCATTCTCACCAACATAAGTAAATAAATATATGCGTAAGAATGAAAATGTCATTTGTAAAGCCAATACGCCTATCATGGTCAAGGCAATCCCCCCGGGTGAAAATGCCAAGGGCCCTGTAAGCGGACCATGTGCACTATCAATTAACCGCTTCAGTAAGTAAGGGAAAGCCATCGTTGTTCCACTAGATAAAGCAATGAATACCAGAGCAGTAATAAATATGCCCCGATATGGTTTCAAATACTTGAATATAATCAGTGCTTCCTTTACCGCTTCCTTGCTGAAATTAACTTTTGGAGATTCTTCTGTAGGTATTTCTCTTCTTCGGGCCATTTATAAATAAAAATAGTTTGATATAATGTTCACGAAGATACATACTTGATGTAGCCTATTGCACCTTATTTCGGTAAATGAACGATTGTTGTCGGTAAATTGACGAACAAATGTCAATTATAACATGAAGATTTACCATAAAACAATAGCCGCCTTTTTCAAGGCGACAATCACATATAAAATCACCAACTATTTGTAACTAGTTAATAATAGCTATTCTTAATTAACAACTACTGTTCTTGTACTTACCGTATGCGCACTAAAATAGCCAAGAGCACCACCGGTAATATTTGTCTGAGGATTAGCCGGAGTAGCTGCATTTTGATTTTTAGTTTGTTGCAAGCTGTAGTAATACTGGTAAATAGCAGAGTCAATACATTGTAAACCAATAGATAATGAATCACCAGTATTTAAATTACTTTCCCCACCACCTCTGTTAAGCGTTTGGTTTATTGTCTCGCCATTTATTAATTCATCACTTCTAATGTAGATATTATCTGTCTGTACATGGTTCTTGTATTCGGCAAAATAGTAGTAATTACCCTTACTAATCGGGTCTGTGTAGATAATAGCCGGTCTTGGTTTTCCAAATGCAGATTTAGACATATACAAACTATCTAAAGTTACAGGTAGTGGCATAGTTGAAGATGCAGTGAACAGTTTACCATTTGTAGTTATTCTCAACTGATAAGTATGGCCAGGTAAACCAATTATAAAACTCGTGGTGTAATATCCCGGAGTCAATTCTAATAAAGTATCCGCAACATTTGCTGTAATATCTGTTATGGAGACTACAGCACCACTAACAGCTGGAAAATCATTTAATTGATCAAAATTCACTGTTTTGGTGATCTTTATTATATAAGGACCTGCCAAATTGGTTACATTTCCCTCAATTACATATTTTGGATCTGCTGCATTCAAATTGACATTTATCACCTTTTGACAAGATGGTAGAGTAAATGCAACTATTGCCAGAACAAAAAGATATATGATATTATTGTGCTTCATGATTGATAATTAGAATTTGAAATTATAAGATACAGATGGCACAAAACGGAATAACGATGTTTGTAACGCCTGTGTTTTAGCTGCATTGTTCGGGTCGTCCTGAAAAGTAATGATATAGGCGTTTTCTCTTCCATAAGCATTATAAATGCTAAAGGAGATCTCAGAAGAAAAATGCTTTTTATGTGCCAATTGCTTGGTAGCACCTATATCTAGACGATGATATGCAGGCATTCTGTAACCGTTGCGCTCTGTGTAGTAGAATACAGTTTGATTATTTATATTATACTTACCGCTCGGAAAAGAAACTGCATCACCGGTGTAATAAACAAAAGATGATGATAATGTCCATTTTTTGTTTAATTCATAAACTGCCACTACTGATAAATTATGTGTACGATCCTGACGAGCATTGTACCATTGGTTATTATTGATACCATTTATCTGAGTTTCAGTTTTTGATAAGGTATAAGATATCCAACCGGTAAACTTACCCTGAGTTTTCTTGGCAGATAGTTCCAAACCATACGCTCTACCTTGTCCAAAAAGCAGTTTTGGTTCTATTGCATCATTGTTAAGCACATTAGCACCGTCTTTATAATCAATTTGGTTTTGACTATACTTGTAATATGCCTCTGCACTCAATTCATACATATTGTTTTTCAAATTACGGAAATAGCCTAATGAACCTAAATCAGCAATTTCCGGCTTTATAATATTATTAGTTGCCACCCACTTATCTGTCGGATTGCTACTTGTAGAGTTAGAAATGAGGTGTAAAGACTGAGAATTACGAGTATAAGCCGCTTTTATGGAAGAATTTTCATTTAATGAATAACTTACAGATAAACGAGGTTCAGGCATGATGTAGTTCTTAACAATCTCACCTGATCCATATTTAAGGGTGTCTTTAATTGCACCATTACTATTTAACTCATACATATCAGAGCCACCGAACACAGAGAACATACTCAACCTGATACCATAATCTATATTCCAGCGCGAATTTGGCTTCCATGCGTTAGATACATATACAGCATTCTCCCACGTATGATTATCCGGCTTCGCAACTGTGATGATATTAGTTCCGGTAATTGTACCAGGTGTAATAGTGTGATAAATAGAGCTAAATCCTATTCTAATTGTATTCTTTGGGTTAGAGAAATATTCTAACTCCTCTTTTAGGTTCCAGTCTCTGATTTCAGAATGTATTTTTGCAGTTATACCTGAACTGTTTACATTGATATTGTAATTATAATCACTGAAAATCAATGAAGTATTAGAAAACAACTTATCATTCACTAAATGGTTCCAACGTAATGTTCCGGTGGCATTACCCCAATTAATACCAAATGTATTACCCAATCCAAGCTGATCTTTACCAAAGTAACCCGATAGATAAAGTCTGTCTTTTTTAGACAATCGGTAATTAAACTTCGTATTCAGATCATAAAAATACAATCGTGATTTATTAATATTAGTGTCATTAGATAATTTAAGGAACATATCGGCATAAGTGCGGCGAGCACTAATTAAAAACGACCCTTCATCTTTGACAATAGGACCTTCAACGGCAATTTTAGAAGAAATAAGCCCGATACCGCCATTTACATGATATTCCTTATCATTTCCATCATTCATTTTTATATCCATCACAGAAGACAACCTGCCACCAAACTGAGCAGGTGCAGTTCCTTTATATAAAGTAACGTCTTTCAGTGCATCTGAATTAAATGTTGAAAAGAAACCCAATAGATGAGATGGATTATACACTATTGCTTCATCAAGTAATATCAGATTTTGGTCGATTGCACCACCTCTTACATAAAAACCACTATTGCCATCACCGGCAGCTTCTACACCAGGCAACAATTGTACAATTTTCATCACATCTCGCTCTCCAAATAAAACCGGTAATGCTTTGATATCTTTTACATTCAGTTTGGTCATACCCATTTGGGATGCCTTAACTGTGTTTACTTTATTACCGTTAATCGTTACTTCAGTTAATTGCTTATCAGCTGATTCAGCAGAAATATTCAATTTAACATTGGTATCGAGCACTATGTTTAATATCTGTGTTGTGTAACCAAGAGAACGAAATATCAGCTTATATGTTCCCTTTGGCAATGTGAGAGCATAATACCCATATTCATTTGTGGCAACACCAAGCGAAGGATTATCTGCAACTATAAATGTAGCCCCTATAAGGCCTTCCCCGGTTTTCTTGTCTTTGACATTACCGCTTATAGTGTATTTCTGTGCAGTAGCAATAAAAGAGGTGAGCATAAAGATTATTACAAGCCCAATGCCTGTAATTTTACTTACTGATGTTCTGTGTGTCATTCTAAGGTTTGTAAACGTAAAGTGATGCAATTTATTACTATATTCCACGATAATAGACTAAGGAATTACTATCTGCTGTTAAAGTTGGGCTAATTAACGTTGACATATAATTATGTGCTTAGAAAGTTGTTAAGCTGCATTAATAGCTAATAAATAATACGAAATCTGATTATTCTAAATAACTATCTCTATTTTTGCGCCCCGATTAAATAATAATTATTTACCATGACTGAAAAACGTAACGCAGCCTTAGGGTTTATATTCATTACCATATTAATTGACGTAATTGGTCTGGGCATAATTATTCCGGTATTACCATCACTGATTAAAGAACTAACAGGGGGAGATCTGGCTCATGCTGCAAAATATAATAGCTGGCTATTATTTGCGTATGCAAGTATGCAGTTTCTATTTTCACCATTAGTTGGGTCATTAAGTGACAAATATGGTCGTAGACCAATATTGCTCTTTTCATTATTCGGATTGGGAATAGATTATATATTTATGGCATTCTCTCCTACTTTAATATTGTTGTTCATCGGTCGTATTGTTGCAGGTATTGGGGGAGCAAGCTTTACGACAGCAACAGCATATATAGCAGATATCAGCACTCCTGAAAAACGTGCTCAGAACTTTGGCATGGTTGGTGCAGCGTTTGGACTAGGGTTTATCATTGGTCCGGTTATGGGTGGTTTATTCAGTATGTGGGGACAACATATCGGGCATACAGGCTCTTTCAACTGGGAATTACGACTTCCATTTATAGCCGCTGCATGCTTTAGTCTTATCAATGTCTTGTATGGCTATTTTGTGCTGCCGGAATCATTATCAAAAGAGAACAGACGAAATATTGATATGAAAAAAGCCAACCCTATCAGTTCATTAAAGCATTTACGTCGCTACCCTATCATCTCCGGTTTAGTTGTTTCATACTTTGCTATCAATCTGGCTTCCCATGCGGTTCAATCAAATTGGTCGTTTTATACAATGTATAAATTCAATTGGGATATAAAAATGGTAGCCATATCGCTCTCTGTCGTTGGGGTATTAGTTGCCATTGTTCAGGGAGGGTTAATCAGGTTCACTATTCCAAAGCTAGGTGAAAAGAACTCTGTATATGTAGGATTTGCATTGTATGCAGTCGGCTTGATATTATTTGCATTTGCAAATCAAAGTTGGATGATGTTTGTATTTCTGATACCCTATTGCTTAGGCGGTTTGGCCGGTCCTGCGTTGCAGGGTATCATATCAAATCAAGTACCGGCTAATGAGCAGGGAGAACTACAAGGAGCGCTAACCAGTCTGATGAGCCTCACCTCAATAATTGGTCCACTAATAATGAATAACCTCTTTGCAATATTTACATCTGAGAATGCACCATTTATATTCCCGGGCATGCCATTTATACTTGGCTTTGCATTGGTAATAATTTCTATCTTATTTGCTATACCATCGCTGCGCCATTATCATAGATCTTTGAGTGATGATAAGGTAACAGTAAATAATAATATGCATTAATTACCTTTTCCTGAAGAATTTCTCATTTCATGAATCACCAAATTTGCTTGTTCAAAAAGCGGTAGCCATTGAGATGATTTATTTTCCAGTTTACTATAATCTTCTGTAACGCAATACTTTCCATTATTAGTTAAGAATATGAACTGAATACCATTTTTTACCGGAAGAGGTGTATTTTTCATTACAGCTGCTTGCGCGAAATAGTTTTGTGCAACGGCAATAAACTGCTGAGCTGCAGTACTTACACTTAGGTGCTTTCCGGCACCTATTATTCCACCACCAGATTGCACGTATAGGTTTGTATCACCCGTAATTTGGGTTGCTAACGTAACAATATCACTACCCATATCCCAATCCATTACCACACTATACACTGCTATCTGCCCCTCCGGAATAGTTGCCAACATAGCTCCTGGCATAGTAGTAAGTGCCATAGTTCTTAAAACGTCGTAAGGAAATTCCCGACTTAATGCAGCTCTGCGTTCTGCTTCCTTTTGCTTTTTCTTTCTGTGGTATAAAAAATAATAAATAATCAAACCTGCCTGACTAATTGCCAGTACTATATATAATGCTGTTTCCAATTCAATATTATTAAGGAATCAAAAGTACATAGTAATATGACTATAGTCAAAGAAAAGCATAGAATTGATTGTATAAATAGGGCAACAATTTGTTCAGATAAAATTCCCTTCCTAATTGTTGCATCTTTCATGCAAAATGAATTATCTTTATCTCAAAGATAAAAAACAGAAAAACATGAAAAAATTAGTACTATTTGCTTTCTTCTCGCTGTGCTTTTGTTCAATAGGTATGGCTCAGGAATTTTCGCTTGATGAATTGATGAGATCAAGAAAAGACAATTACCCTACATTTGAATCATTGGTTCACGGCAAGGGTTATGTACTCAATCACCTGGAAAGCACAGAGCGTTCTTCTGTTTTCAAAAATGGCACAAACGTTGTTACTTACAACACTTTTTATGACAATAACAGCATGCGTTATAAAAGATCTGTAGCAATAAAATTTGAAACACAGAGTCTTGAAATTTACGAAAGACTAAAACATCAGGTAGAAGCAGCTGCTAAATATTCAAAAACTAAAATGCGCAGAACTTCAACAAAAGAATATCTTGAGCATCTTTACAGAAACGACGAAGTATCTATCCATTTGTTTGATGTTACTTACAAAGACGATAACAAACCATATTACATGATAGAGATTTACTCTATTTATGCTGATAACTAATAAAAATAAATATTAATAATAAATAAGGCACAACTCAAGTTGTGCCTTATTTATTATACAAAACACCTGCTTGAAATATGCTGATCAACGCTAAAAAAACACTTTGTATACTCGTTGTTGTTATAGCCTTAAAAAGCAGTCTTGCACAAAATGCAACAACGATAATAACCACTCCGCAACAATTAAGAAAGTCGGTTCAGCAAGATATAAATAAAAAATATGTAGATATACGACAAATAATACCTGACATTAAAATAGATCTGAGATATGGCAGTACAAATAATTTTACGAATAGTATACTATATAACCAACCGGTCCCCTTTCTCCGCTTACCTGCTGCAACAGCCTTAAAGCAAGTGCAGAATGAACTGCACCAACATGGAATGGGTTTACTAATTTATGACGCTTACAGACCATTGTCCGTGACAAAGAAAATATGGACGTTTGTAAAAGATAGCAGATATGCAGCTAATCCGGTAACGGGCAGTGGTCATAACAGAGGAATAGCAGTGGACCTTACAATCATTGATCTAAAAACTGGAAAAACAATTGATATGGGTACTGATTTCGATAATTTTTCTGATAGTTCGGGGCATCAGTTCTTACAATTACCTCAATCTGTATTAAAAAACCGGAGAAAATTGAAAGGTGTAATGATAAAGGCAGGGTTCAAAGCATTAGATACTGAATGGTGGCATTATGCATGGAATAATGACCGTGGTTACGAACTCACAGATATTGATTTCAGACAGATGGGTATTGCCATAAAATAAATAGTCCTCCTTTTGCAAGGAGGACTATCAGATATAAAGTAGTTAAAAAGATTATTTCTTCTTAGCACCCTTAGTTGCAGCAGCAGCAGCGGCAGCAGCATCAGTTTCTGCCTGACGCAATGCACGTGTAGTTACAACAGAAGCGATAGGGATACGTGGAGAGTTCAATATTTCCATGTGTTCTTCTTTCACATCTTCAACACGTACGTTACCTAGCAACTCAAGGCTTTCGATATTTACTTCGATAGCAGATTTCAGATACTTAGGATAAGTACGAACGTTCAGAGACTTCAATTTAACTTCCAAACGACCACCAGCCTTAACACCTAATGGCTGACCAATGAACTTCAATGGCAAAGTAGCAACCAATTGGTTACCTTCTACCAACTCAAGGAAGTCAAGGTGATTCAATGCATCTGTAACCACATCGAACTGGATGTCCTTCATGATAGTCTTGTATACCTTACCCTCAACACTGATTTCAGCGATCTGGAATTCAGGAGTGTAAACAAGTGTGCGGAAGTCCATAACAGGAGCGCTGAAATGGATTGTTTCTTTACCACCGTAGATTACACCTGGTACACGGTCTTCAGAGCGAAGCTGGCGAGTAGCTTTTTTACCTAATTCGCTTCTTGATTGTCCTTCGATTTTTACAATCTTCATTTTAAATTGTTTTTTTTCTTTCAGCGCCGGTCGAATATCTGCCTAACATCCGGTCGTTGAAATCACTTTTAAATAATAAATTTCCCTTTTGGGGGCAGATTTTGTTGTATAAACAGTCGTTAATTCTATATTTCTATTCTTAATCAATCTACTAATTGTACTTCCTGTTACTGTGGATAAACAAAGAGCTGATAGACTTATTCTCAAAAGTATTTCTGATGGCTACTGCAAAAAGATCAGCTGTAGACAATACCTTAATCTTCTCACATTGCTGTTTCAAAGGTATAGTATCACAAACTACCAGTTCTTCAAGCACTGAATTAGTGATATTCTCATAAGCACTTCCGCTCAACACGGGGTGCGTACAGAATGCACGTACAGACAATGCGCCTTTTTCTTTGAGCATAGCTGCAGACTTACAAAGTGTACCTGCGGTATCGCAGATATCATCGATAAGTACTACATTTTTACCCTTCACATCACCAATAACTGTCATAGAAGCTATCTCATTGGCACGCTTGCGTTGCTTATCGCAAATAACCATATCCGTTTCAAAGTACTTAGCTACCTCACGCACGCGGTTAGTACTGCCTACGTCAGGGGCCGCAAAGATAAGATTTTCTATCTTAAGTTTCTCAATATACGGTATAAAAACTGCAGATGAGTCCATGTGGTCTACCGGAATATCGAAAAATGCCTGTATCTGCGGAGCATGCAGATCCATGGTCATTACTCTGTTAGCGCCTGCTGTTGTCAACAAATTAGCTACCAGCTTTGAGCCTATCGCTACGCGAGGCTTATCTTTTCTGTCTTGACGGGCAAAGCCGAAATACGGTATAACAGCAGTAATATAACCTGCAGAAGCCCTTTTGCATGCATCTATCATCAACAACAATTCCATAAGGTTGTCTGTTGGTGCAAATGTTGACTGCACAAGGAATACATAGGCGCCACGAACAGACTCCTGTATTACTGGTTGAAACTCACCATCGCTGAATTTCTGAATGTTCATGTTACCTAGCTTTGTACCGAAGCTTTCAGCTATTTTTTCCGCAAGGTATACTGACTTTGTACCCGAAAATATTTTTACCGAAGAATCTATATGCATAAGGACCGCAAAGTTAACATTGCCAAATGGATATTAAACGCTAAAATTAAAATTTCGTAAAAAAATGCTGTAGCTATAGGTATATAGACCCGATAATAAGGAAGATTAGCCTTCTTGCATTAACTTTGTCGCTTAACACGCCGAAAATCTAAGAATGTATACTATAAAATTTAAGTTTGAACAAAAAGGACTGGAACCAATAACCCTTGAAAATGTTGCCCCGGGGCAAAGTATATTAGAAGTAGCTCTTGATAATAATATAGAGCTGCACCACAATTGCGGTATGGTATGCGCTTGCAGTACTTGCCATTTGTACCTTGAAAAAGGCGACCAACACGTTCCTGAAATCACAGATAAAGAGGAAGATTTTATTGATCGCGCGCGCAACCCACGAATTAATTCAAGGTTAGGCTGCCAGTGTTTTCTTGAAGATGGTACAGGAACTATAGAAGTTACCCTACCTGATCAATCAATGATACACGGCGATTAATTTTCCGATAAACACAATATTACTCACCCCAACATTTACTTTTTATATGGCTCATTTTGAATTGCCAATCAACTGGACTGACTTTGAAGATATATCTATGAAGCTATACGAACGCTTTGGTGATGATTTCGGAGAAAGCAAGATATACCGCGTACGCTTCACAGAATTACTGGAATGGGTTTTAGAAATACCAAACTTCACAGGAAAACGTGAAGACTGCAACGAGAGTTACCTGGAAATGATACAATCTGGTTGGGTATACGAATGGAGAGACAATCAAGACTAATTTACAGACTACCTAATAATTGATTACATGAACGTACTTGAACTTTTTGCTCCTATTCACACTTTCGTTTTTGATGTAGATGGTGTATTGACTGAAGGCAATCTTATTTTGACTGAAGATGGTCACATGTTGCGAAGTATGAATATCAAAGATGGGTATGCAATGCAGCTGGCCATAAAAAAAGGCTATAAAGTATGGATTATTTCGGGTGCTCGTTCTGAAGCAGTACGCTTGAGACTCAATGGATTGGGCATTACTGATGTGCATATTGGTATCGACAGCAAGAAAGAAGTGTTACATGAAATGGCACTTACTTATAATACAGATTTTTCTAGTGTGCTGTATATGGGTGATGATATTCCAGACTATGCTGTAATGCAGGCATGCGGCCTGCCCTGCTGTCCTGCAGATGCCGTACCGGAAATAAAGCATGTTTCTAAATACATTTCACCGCTCAATGGCGGAAAGGGATGTGTAAGAGATGTTATAGAAAAAGTATTGAAATTGAATGGCGATTGGGATTTACCGGTTTAAAATCGTACACAATAATATTGACAGGGCATAGCAAGTAGCTATGCCCTATTTTTTTGCCAGAAATATATGATCAGAAACATTGCATATTGTAAAAAAAGAATTATTTTAGATAAAATTTCACAATAAAATAACCTTCGATATTATGAGCCGAAAAATCTACTTATCTGCTATGCTTTGCATTAGCACCCTTTTCTCCGGTAAGGTAAATGCACAGTGCCCCACCGGCCGTTTTGACTCTTATGTTTTTTCGTCATTCGATAAAAGTACAGTAACGTATTCTACGCCTTACAGTCAAATGATGGACATTTATCAACCTACAGGCGATACCATGACCGCTCGACCGCTAATCATTTTGGCTCATGGTGGTAGTTTTGTAGGTGGTAGCAGAAACTCAGACACAACAGTGGACCAAATGTGCAGGAATTTTGCCAAACGCGGTTATGTAACGGCCTCTATTGACTATCGTTTGGGCAATATATTCAACATGATTACGGATAGTGCTTATGCTATCGATGTAGTGATAAAAGCAATAAGTGATGGTAAAGCAGCTGTAAGATATTTCTACAAAGATGCGGCAACAACCAACACTTATAAAATTGACACAAACCACATCTATTTTGGAGGAAACTCTGCAGGTGCGGTACTTTATATGCATGCAGGTTACCTTACAGACACCAATGAAGCACCTGACTATATCAAAACTGCATTAGCGGCCAATGGCGGCATAGAAGGTAATAGTGGAAACGCTGGCTATTCATCTAAAGCAAAAGCCGTAATAAATCTGGCAGGAGCCTTAAACTCAGCATCATTTGTAAGCACCGGCGACTTGCCGTCTGTAAATGCTCAGGGCGACAATGACGTTACAGTACCTTACGTTTGTGCATATCCATTGAGTGGTTCTGTGCATGTAAATCTCTGTGGATTAGGTATTCTGGAACCGGCTTATGTAGCTAAAGGTATTTACCACATGAGCAAAGTATTTGTGGGTGATACACATGTCCCATGGGATGGCGATGCAGCAAAATTTGCAACAGTTGACTCACTGGTAACAACTTTCCTTTATACGCTTAATTGCCCTGCAAATGTGGCAAGCGTAAGCAATGCATACGTTATTAATGAAGTAACTTTGTACCCCAATCCGGCTACAAGTGTGGTAAATATCAGGTCTTCAGAAACATTGAATGATGTTGTTATTTGCGACCAAACAGGTAGAATAGTAGCTACATATAAAGACCTGTCAACCAAGAGTTATGAATTGAATACAGCATCATTAAGCACAGGTGTTTACTTTGTAAAAATCAGATTTGCAAATGAGAGCGTTGCACCAATGATCAAGAGTGTGGTTATAGAATAAAATTAGGATATACTTATATACAAACAGCGGGTGCTACTATAAAGTGCACCCGCTGTTTATTTACTAGCTAGTTATGAAGAGTAATATTTAACTTACTGCATATCCCATTTTCTGTTTTCCAGAGCTTCTCCTACAATAAAGAAACTCCCTGTTATCAGTAAGGCATCATCATTTGTCATTGCAGCTAATGCAGCATTAACGGCATCAGTGACAGTAAAATGGCTGCTACCTGTAAGACCAGCTTCGTTAGCCATTATTTTGAGATCAGCTACTGGTAATGCACGTTGAATCTGCGCATTACAGAAATAATAGGTAGCCTCTTTAGGAAATAATGCCAGTGCCTCTGCTACGTCTTTATCTTTCACAAAACCAATAACAATATGCCTGCTATTCGCTGCAACCTGTGCAAATTGTAGCAGTACATTGGTTAGTCCGGCTACATTATGTGCTACATCGCAGATTACTGCCGGGTGTTCCTGTAACCAATCCCAACGCCCCATAAGTCCGGTTGTTCGCTTAACATTCGCCAATGCATCAATTGCACTGTTAATTAATAGGTTATAACCTTGAAATGAAAGCAATTCAACAGCAGTGAGTATCGTTTTAATATTGTGTTGTTGATAATTGCCGGTAAGGTCTGTTTTAATATCGCAGATTTTTTGTTCCACTTTATTTACAGCTTTGTAATACTGATAATGAGCATCTTGTTTTACCCTAACCATATCCCAATGCGATTGAGCATAATAAATTGGGCTATGCTGCTTTACAGAGTGCTCGAAAAATACCTTTTCGGTTTCTTCATGCTGCTCACCTATTATTACAGGTATATCTTTCTTCATAATGCCTGCCTTTTCTGAAGCAATTTGAGCTAAAGTATTACCCAGCAAGTCTTTATGATCGTAACTGATGTTTGTAATAATAGATAAAATCGGAGTAATAATATTCGTACTATCTAATCTGCCACCAAGCCCTGTCTCAATTATTGCTATATCCACTTCCTCCTCAGCAAAAGCCAGAAAAGACATGGCTACTGTTATTTCAAAAAAGGAAGGATTGATTTCCTCTATTAGGTGCTTATACTTATTTACAAAATCAACTACCCACTGCTCCTCAATAGTGACACCATTAATACGAATCCGTTCTCTAAAATCTACCAGATGCGGAGAAGTATATAAACCTGTTTTATACCCGGCATTCTGAAAAATAGCAGCTAATGAATGACTAGTACTACCCTTTCCATTAGTACCGGCGATATGTATTGACTTGAATTTATTTTGAGGGTCGCCGAGCGCAGCGCATAATTTGAGCGTATTAGTAAGGTCCGGCTTCATTGCAGCCTTGCCTATTCTTGAGAACATGGGCAAGCGCTCAAACAAATAATTGAGCGTTTGTTGGTATGCGGTGGTTGTCACCATATTAATATTATCGTGCTTTAAATACTATAGTTACATCTCCGAACTGTTGTGGTTCAGAATTGTTGCTTTTGCTGAATTTTGCTTTACTCAGTTTATCGAGTGCTATTTTAGTGAGCTCAGGACTTGATGAGCTTTTCACAAACTTATTGACAATGCTACCGTCTCTATCTACAGTAACATGTATCACAACTTTGCCACCTTCTCTAAATTCAGCTTCTAATTTTTTCGGAGTAATATCTCTTCCCGTTAGCGTATGCTGAATGCCGCCACCACCTTCACCCGGCACACCTGTATAATTTAACGCTCCCGGAGTGCCACCTGCTACTCCTCTATCACCTGGTCCTGTTGTATTTCCCTGATTGCTGCCACTAACATTTTGAGTCGCATTATTGCCCCCCTTTCCATTTCCTGTACCACCATATAAAGACTTTGGTACAGGTTTAGGCACATTATTGGTCGCAGTAGGACTGGTACTATTGGTAGGCTTTGCTTTATTGGGGTCATTTACAGACGGAGCATCAGCAGCATCTGAATGCATCATATCTTTTGGCAAGGGACTTTTCACCTCTGAATTCTTGTACACGACAGCTGCACTATATGCTGCCGGTGACTCTTTTGACATAGGTTGATCATCTCCACTACCATTGTCACTACTCCCTAAATTAACCTCCAAACCATTACCTACCTCAGCAGTAACTGTGGGAATAGTATATCTCCATATAAAAAACAGCAATAATAGTAAAGCATGAACAAGGATTGTCCAAGTGAGTGCTTTAACATTAATTGCAGGTTGCTGTTGCTGCGCAGCTATCATGTGTTGCTGATTCTTTGTTTAAAATTACATTAATTGATGCGATTTTTTTAAACGGGATAAAGAAATAAAATATTGTGACAGCTTTTTAACATTTTACAGTACAATGCCAATAAAAATAGACATATTAAGACCACTCATTATTAAGTTTTAATCTTTTTTACAACGAACATTTTTTACTTTTGTTATCTCAACTTCACAGAACATTTAAAACATCAATTTTATGCCTTCTTTCGACATAGCCAGCAAAGTAGATCTTCAGACATTGGATAATGCAATGAATATTGCCAAGAAAGAGATTGACAATCGTTTTGATTTTAAGGGTACTCATGTTTCTTTTGAGCTCGACAAAAAAGAGATGACTATATCTATGGAAGTAGAAAGCGATATGAAATTGCAGCAGCTTGAAGATGTTTTGCTTACAAAAGCGATGCGTCAGGGTCTTGAAGCCAATTGTTTTGACCTTTCAAAAACACCAAATGCGAATGGTAAATACATCCGTAAGATCATAGCAGTAAAAAACGGTATTGATAGAGAATATGCCAAGAAAATAGTTAAGATCATCAAAGATAGCGGGCTTAAAGTACAAGCTGCTATTATGGATGATGTAATCAGGGTTACAGCAAAGAAAATTGATGATTTACAAGATGTTATCAAACTTTGCCGCGAATCTAACATTGACTTACCATTGCAGTTTATCAACATGAAGTCATAATCACAGTAAATATTTATATTTTAGAATATTAACGGCTGTTCATTCATTGTTATAGTGAATGAACAGCCGTTAGTAATTTTATAAAGTACTATGATATGCGTTCATTGTAATATTTATTCATTCTTTTACCCAAGATATATTTCATATAATACGTCTATTAACATTGAGGTTAGTGTGCTGATTGGGTGATTTTAAAACGAATGAAACATGAAAACAGTATTTCTACTCCTTTTACTATTTACCATCAATTATAACAGTTCAGCTCAGACTGTCATTTTTCAGGAAAAATTTGATGACATGCCTTCTTATTCTTTATCTGGCTGGCCATATCAATTTTCTGGTGTTGTTCCATGGCAATGTGGTTTACCATATTGGGTTGGGCCATGTATGATACCAACAGGAGCCGCAATGGCAGAAAACTCAGGAACAAATAAAGTAGCCTGTTTTGCAGAATGTGAAGGCATAGATCATAACGATAGCAATGTATTTACTTACTCCCCTATCATTAATTTATCAACAGTAACGGGTGCATGGCTAAAATATGATTCCTATTTTGCGGGATATACTTTTGCAGGTGATACCGAAAAAGCTACTGTAGAAATATCTACTGATAATGGTCTCTCATTCACTGTTCTGGAACATGTAGCACCTAGTAATCCTCAAGGCCTGTTCAATACTCATTATATTGACCTTTCAGCTTACAATCATTACAGTAATATAAGAATAGGATTCCGGTATAGCGATGGTGGCGGTTATTTGATGATGGGCTGGGCAATAGATAATGTTACCGTATTTATACCTGCACATAAAGACATATCTATTACCTCTGTTACTCCGAATGATACACTTTTGAATTATTTGATTCCGGGAGGTGCATATTATCATCATGCAAAAATTTACAATAATGGTTTAGATACCATTCATTCTTTCAAACTCAGTTACAAACAAGATGCTGGTCCGGTAAAAATCGACAATATTACCGGCTTGAACTTACCACCTTTTTCTACGACCGATTTTACGCATAATATCCCCGACACTGTTGTTTCAAACGGGACACATTTAGTAAGAATATGGGCAACATTAGATAGTGATACCTATCACAACAATGACTCCGGGTCAGCCACGCTTAAATGTGTTGACTTCATACCCTCAAAAAAGCTTGCTATAGAAAGTGGAGAAGGCACTTATAATGGTTGGTCACCCAGAAACATTTATTATCTAAGCTCAGTACCCGGTTTTGATATCGCGGCATGTCTTATTTCTGTGCATGAAGCAGACCCAATGGTAGATACTCCATATCATGATTATATGTTTAACTTAGGTTGGAACTATGTCCCTTATATCTTATTCGACAGAAGGAAAAGTATACATCTTGATAGCTTCTATTATTATCTGAACGTCCAAAAAAAATATTTCGGGTTTGCAGATATTGCATTAACATCATCTGTAAGTGGTAACAATCTTATCGTTAATGCAACAATTACCCCCGCAATATCTTTACAAGGAGATTACAGATTAGCATTAATATTAACGGAAGATGGTGTCACCGGAACTACTCCTGCGTATGATCAGGTAAACAATTATGCATTAAATGCGTTGGGACCTATGGGTGGGTTTGAAACTATGACCAACCCCATACCCGCATCGAGTATGGTTTATAATTATGTAGCACGAAAAGCTGATCCCACTCCCGACGGAATATACGGTATGCTACCATCGCCACTTGAACCGGGTAATAGTTATGAATATACTTTTACAACCTCAACTGACCCTTCATGGAACATCAATAGATTACATGCAAAAGTGTTACTGATTAGACACGCAGATAGTACCATACTAAACAGCAATGAAGTTTCATTCCCATTAAGTATCAATAACAACAATGTAATATTCCAAAACATTGAGATGTACCCCAACCCCGCCACAGAAAATACTGATATTTATTTTGAAATACCCACCGAAGAAACAATACACATATCACTCAGCGATATTGCCGGCAGAACGCTTTACCAATACCCAATAACTGATTTTAAGCCGGGCAAGAATGCAGTAAATATTCCTGTCCATAATTTCTCAAGTGGCATTTATCTGGTAAATATTTCATCACCTAAAGGCAACAAGTCCTTAAAGCTTCAGGTGTTACATTGAGATCAGGTGAAACAAAACCTTAAAAGAAATTAATTTCTCAGAAAATGAGCCGGTAATGAGTTGCAAAACATTAATTTTGAGTATTGATTTTCTGACAATTTCAACTGGCAATAATGAAGTTTCGCAATTTTAAAATGGTAGACTATGTAGTCTACGGCCGTGGTTGTTTCGACCAGGTAGATGAGATCATTGCTCCACACCGTAAAGGAGATGCTCCGATGGTGTTCTTGCTAGATCATTATTTTGAGAACAATAATGAGCTAAAAGCTCGTATCCCTGTTAGAGGTAATGATATTCTGATTAATGCAGATGTAGAACATGAACCAAAAACAACTTATGTAGATGAGTTGTCACAAATGCTTAAAGATAAGTACGGCACAGTATCGGGTGTTATTGGTATAGGTGGTGGTTCTGCTATGGACCTCGCTAAAGCAGTTTCAATAATGATGACTAATCCCGGCAAAGCTCAGGACTATCAGGGTTGGGATTTGGTAAAAAATCCTGCTGTATATAAGGCGGGTATACCTACCCTTTCCGGCACAGGTGCAGAAGTTTCCAGAACAACTGTTCTCACCGGACCAACCCGTAAATTGGGTATGAACTCTGATTTTACTCCTTTTAATCAAATAGTTTTAGATCCGGCCTTAACTAAAAATGCACCAAAAAATCAGCGTTTTTATACAGGTATGGATTGCTTCATTCACTGTGTAGAATCATTGAAAGGTACTTTTATTAATGAGTTCAGTCGCTCTTATGGTGAAAAAGCACAAGATCTCTGTGAAGAAATATTCTTACACAAAGACAATTGGGATGATGAAAGTGACGAACAATTGATGATGGCATCTTATGCCGGAGGAATGAGTATCGCCTATTCGCAAGTTGGTGTAGCTCACGCTATCAGCTATGGCTTGGGTTATTTATTAGGTACTAAACATGGTATAGGTAATTGTATTGTATTCAATCATTTACAAGAGTACTACCCGGAAGGTGTGGCTACTTTCCACAAGATGGTTGCTAAAAACGATATTTTTATTCCTGAGGGTGTAACAAAAGGCTTAACAGATGAGCAGTTCGATATTATGATCAATGTTTCTCTGGGAATGGCTCCATTATGGGAAAATGCTTTAGGTAAAGATTGGCAGAGTATTATGACCAGAGAAAAGTTACGTACTATATACGAAAAGCTATAATGCAAAATATGCAATAACAACAGATTATTATACTTGTGCTATAATTTCTAATTAAATAGCAATAGATTTATTAAAAATCAAACAAGTATGAAATATCTGTTGTTATTCTCCCTTTCAGATCAATTGAGTCATTGGAAAGGACTTACCTTGACATTAATTATTGGTGCTGTTGCTGGTGCACTCGCAGGTTTGCTTATGAAAAATGGGAGAAGTCTGGGATTGCTATTTTCTATAATATTAGGGTTAGCAGGTAGTTGGATATGTAACTCATTCTTTGGAGATTATTTATCATTGACCAAGAGCCACATAACAAATGAAATAATTGGTGCAACTGCAGGTGCAATCGTATTATCCGTTATTATAAATCTTATTTTCGGGTCAAATAAAGGTAAGGATAGAACATCCTGGAGAGCTTAATTTTCAACAAATAACACTCAGTTTATAAAATGATAAAGGTCACCGATTGGTGACCTTTATCATTTTATAAACCATTTAGAATATTAGTTTGTTAGACCTTCAGCATTGCTACCTGATAGCATGCTACCTATGTATTCACGGTTAAGACGTGCTATGTTTTCCAAAGAAATACCCTTCGGACACTCAGCTTCACAAGCACCAATATTAGTACAGCTACCAAAACCTTCAGTATCCATTTGGTTTACCATATTGAATGCACGTGTTTTACGCTCAGGATCACCCTGTGGTAAAAGTGCAAGGTGAGATACCTTAGCAGATACAAACAACATCGCAGATGCATTAGGGCACGCAGCTACGCAAGCACCGCAACCGATGCAAGATGCCGCTGCAAATGATTCGTCAGCCTTTTGTTTATCAATTGGCAAAGCATTTGCATCCTGAGCATTACCGGTGTTTACAGATATGTAACCACCTGCCTGTATGATACGGTCGAAGCCGGAACGGTCAACAACCAAATCTTTAATAACAGGGAAAGCATCAGCACGCCATGGCTCTACTACGATAGTATCTCCATCTTTATATTCACGCATGTGTAACTGGCAAGTAGTATTCTGTGACCAAGGACCGTGTGCACGACCATTGATATACATACTACACATACCACAAATACCTTCGCGACAATCGTGATCGAAAGCAATAGGCTCTTTACCTTCAGATACTAATTGCTCATTCAATACGTCGAACATTTCAAGGAAAGACATTTCCGAAGAAATGTTACTCACCTTATAAGATTCGAAAGCACCTTTTGTCTTGCTGTTCTTCTGTTTCCACACCTTTAAGGTGAGATTCATATTGTAATGTTGCATACCTTATAAATTGGGCAATTAACGATTTTATTGTTTTACCGGCTATTATTCCAGCATTAACTATTTCTGATTATTTGTAACTTCTCGCACTTGGATGAACAACTTCGTAGTTCAAGTCTTCTTTATGCAATTCAAAGTTGCTGTCGCCCTTGTATTCCCATGCGGCAACATACATATACTTTTCATCATCACGAAGCGCTTCACCTTCTTCTGTCTGATATTCCTCACGGAAGTGACCACCGCAGCTTTCGTTACGATTTAATGCATCAAGACACATTAACTCACCTAATTCTATAAAGTCAGCAACACGACCGGCTTTATCTAATTCAGGGTTAAATTCTTCGATATCACCAGGAATACGAACATTGCTCCAGAACTCTTTACGCAATTCGCGAATCTCCTGAATTGCTTCATTCAATCCCTTTGCATTACGAGCCATACCACACTTTTCCCACATGATTTTACCAAGGCGCTTGTGGAAACTTTCAACACTTTCCTTACCCTTGATACTCATCAATTTATTAATACGATCACTAACTTCTTTTTCAGCTGCAACGAATGCAGGATGATCTGTAGGTATTGCCTTTGTGCGGATATCGTCAGCCAAGCGGTTACCCAAAGTGTAAGGTATTACGAAGTAACCATCAGCAAGACCCTGCATCAAAGCAGAAGCACCCAAACGGTTTGCTCCGTGATCACTGAAGTTTGCTTCACCTAATGCATACAGACCGGGAACTGTAGTCATCAATTCATAATCAACCCATAGGCCACCCATTGTATAGTGTACAGCAGGGTATATACGCATTGGCATTTCATAAGGATTTTCACCTGTAATCTTTTCGTACATATCGAAAAGGTTACCGTACTTTTCCTTAACTACACCTTTACCTAATACTATAATTTCTTCTTTACTTGTATTTGGTTTACCTTGTTTGTTGGCTTCTATCTTACCATAACGCTCGATAGCTGCACCAAAATCAAGATAAACAGCCATCTTAGATGAACCAACACCATAACCTGCATCGCAACGCTCTTTTGCTGCGCGGCTAGCTACGTCACGTGGTACAAGGTTACCAAACGCAGGATATCTTCTTTCAAGATAGTAATCGCGTTCTTCTTCCTTGATTTCTGAAGGTTTACGTTGATCGTTCTTCTGTTTTGGAACCCAAATACGACCATCGTTACGAAGTGACTCAGACATAAGCGTAAGCTTAGACTGGTGATCGCCACTTACAGGAATACATGTCGGGTGAATTTGCGTAAAGCAAGGGTTACCGAAGAATGCTCCTTTTTTATGTGCTTTCCATGCGGCAGTAACATTACTACCCATAGCATTTGTAGATAAATAGAATACGTTACCGTAACCGCCTGTACATAACAACACAGCATGACCGAAATGACGCTCTAACTCACCGGTAACCAGATTACGCGCAATGATACCACGAGCAACGCCGTCTACCATTACAACTTCCAGCATTTCATGACGAGAATACATTTCTACATTACCCAATGAAACCTGGCGTTCAAGACCTTGATATGCACCTATTAATAACTGCTGACCAGTTTGACCTGCAGCATAGAATGTACGCTGAACCTGAGTGCCACCAAAAGAACGGTTGCTCAACAAGCCGCCGTATTCACGTGCAAAAGGAACACCTGCTGCTACACACTGGTCAATGATGTTAGCACTCACCTCTGCCAAACGGTGAACATTACCTTCACGTGCACGGTAGTCACCACCCTTAATTGTATCATAAAACAAACGGTAAGTACTATCACCATCGTTCTGATAGTTTTTTGCGGCGTTGATACCACCCTGTGCGGCGATTGAGTGTGCACGACGTGGGCTATCCTGAAAGCAGAATGCTTTTACTTTATAACCCATTTCACCAAGAGAAGCTGCAGCAGATGCACCGGCAAGACCAGTACCTACAACTATTACTTCTAATTGACGTTTGTTGGCAGGGTTAACCAATTTACAAGTAGCCTTGTACGTTTTCCATTTGGAATCTATCGGACCTGCTGGTATTTTAGAATTAAGTGGCATATTATTAATTAATTCAAAAGTCAAGATTGATAAAACCTAGAGTATCTGTTTGAGATAGCAATAAGTTAAAATTAGGCTATGATATGTAAGTAAAATAAAACAGGCATCATGAGAAAAATCAAAGGAATAATTATTGAAAATGCAACGCCTATTGATTTGATTGTTCCTTTATACTTGCTTGTTCCTAAACCTAAAGTTTGGAAAGCGCTGTAAAAACCATGAATTAAGTGCCATGCAAGAGAAATACATCCGAATGCATAAACAGCAACAACCCAAAGTGTCTGAAACTCTTCACGCATTGCAGTGAACAAATTCATTTCTTCACCTGTTGTTAATTGATGGAAACGGTTTGGTGCCCAAAATTTTGAAATATGCATTACAAGGAACAACAAAATCAAAGTACCCAATAAAGCCATACTGCGACTATACCATGCACTTGTTTTATTACCTGCACTTACTGCATAAGCGTTGCTACGACGGCTCTTGTTTTTCATAGCCAGTGATAAACCCTGAACAATGTGTAAAATCAAAAAGCCAAACAGACCAAATTCAGTGATCCTGATGACAATGTTGGTGCCCATGAAGTGAGCGGCTTCGTTAAAACGTACTCCTCCATCATTGTAGAAGATCTGTGCGTTCACGTAACAATGTACAAGAAGAAAAACGATGAGGAATAAACCCGTTAAAGACATCTGTAGTTTCTTCCCAATAGAAGTGCTAAAATAATTTTTCCAGCTCATGCGAATCCGGTAGAATTTAGTGTGGAATGTTAAAAATACTTCACAAAGATACGTTTCAATTTTTTAAAAGCATAGTAATAATTGAAGAACTGCGAAGAATTTCTATTGATTATTAAAATATAGCTATAATACAAATCCATTGACTACAATTAGCTACAATTATAATATATATAGATATAAGATTATCAGCATTACTGATGTACACTACTGACGTAAAAAACAGAACCTGACATTATTCTTTTAT
Organism: Chitinophagaceae bacterium; assembly: GCA_947454715.1. Classification (GTDB taxonomy): domain Bacteria; phylum Bacteroidota; class Bacteroidia; order Chitinophagales; family Chitinophagaceae; genus Flavipsychrobacter. Next base: position 301 of record CANGMZ010000046.1, on the reverse strand, counting down.
CAACTTCAGCCTTACTACCTGATTACCTTGTTTCAGGTCTACCATGTAGACTCCTGATGCAAAGCTACCCAATGGAACACGTACTACACCACTCTGCTTAACGCCGAGCTTAGTATTGTAGATGCTCACGCCACTCATGTCCATAACGCTTACACTTACGTCCTCGTTACTGCCTGATGTGAAGCTGATCTTTACATCATCTGTTGTTGGGTTCGGTGTCATTGTTACGCTCAATGGCTTAACTGTAGCTACTGTTGGTTTCAGTGCCAACTCAAAACGATTATCACCCTGTGTTGACTTG